>JAKSPV010000021.1 GCA_024404475.1 Clostridia bacterium
TTTGGGGGTGAGGACCTCGGCAGTCCGATCGCCGTTGCTGCGGTTGACGCGGGCGCCGAGACACTCCTCTGCGATTGCCGCGAGTCAGCGCCAGCGTTAGGCCTCGTCGGGCAGGTCGACGGCAATCGTCCCGTCGGCCGCCTGCTCGCCCGTAGCTTCGCTAAAGTTGATCGCCGGGTTTCCGACAAAGTCGGCAACAAAGAGCGAATTAGGACGGTTGTAGACGTCCAGAGGGGCATCGTACTGCTGGAGGACGCCGTTGTCGATGAGGCAGATGCGCGTAGCGAGCGTCATGGCTTCCATCTGGTCGTGCGTGACGTAGACGAACGTGCAGCCAGTCGTCAGATGCAGCCGCTGGAGTTCGGATCTCATTTCGAGACGCAGTTTCGCATCGAGGTTGGAGAGCGGCTCGTCCATGAAGATAACGGAGGGTTCCGGTGCGAGCGTACGTGCGATAGCGACACGCTGCTGCTGACCGCCGGAAAGTTCGGCAGGGTAGCGGTCCATGAACATGTCGATCTTGACGACGTGTGCGACGCGCGCCACGATCTCGTCGATCTGTTCCTTTGTGTATTTCTTCTGGTTTTTCAGGCCGAAAGAGATGTTCTGATAGACCGTCATGTTCGGCCAAAGCGCGTAGTTCTGGAAGAGAAAACCGACCTTGCGGCGGTTGGCAGGCACGTTGATGCCGCGCTCGCTGTCGAATACGACCGTGTCGCCGATCTCGATCCTGCCGGAGGTCGGCGTTTCGAGACCTGCGATCATGCGGAGTGTCGTCGTCTTGCCGCAGCCGGACGGGCCGAGCAGGGTAACGAAAGAGTGGTCGTCGATCGTCAGGTCAAGATGATCGACGGCATAGAAATCACCAAAACGTTTGCAGACGTCAGTTAATACGATTTTCGGCATGGCAGATTATCCTCCGATTCCTTTGTCAAGACTTGCGCCGGTGATCTTGTTGACCAGCGCGTTGCAGATCAGAATGGTCACTATCAGGATGAGGTTGATACCGCTGGAGAAGGCGTAGAGGCCCATTTCGTCGAAATAGTCCAGCGTCGTCGAGAGAATGAAGCCCTGTACGCAGAGCAGCATGAACAGCGACAGCTCACGCAGACACGTCATGAACGGGAGCAGATAGCCGCTGATGATCCACGATTTCTGGATCGGGATGACGATACGGAGCATCCGTTTGTACCACGGGATGTCCTGAATGATGGCGGCCTCTTCGATCTCGCCGCTGAGCTGCAGCATGGAGTTCAGCGAGGAGCGGCTGGCAAACGGGATATACTTGACCGTGCCGACGATGATCAGAAGCCAGTAGGTGTTGTAGAGGTTGAAATACTTGTTCGAGAACAGAACGAAGAACGCGATGCCGACGGCGACGGACGGCATTAGATAGGGCAGGAAGGCGACGCTGTTCACGTAACCGGCGAGTTTGCCGCGGCGGTTCTTGGAGACCGCGTAGCCGATCAGCGTGCCGAGCGTGCCGGCGAGCAGCGCACAGACGACAGACACGAGCATCGTGCCGCCGAACGCGCGCCAGATCGTCTTGTTGAAGAGCATGCCCATCTGTCCGTACATGCCGTTTTCGGTGATGTTCTCGCTCGTCAGCCACCACTTCGTCGTGAGGTTGGCGGGATTCAGCGTGTAGAGGAAGCTGTAATCACCGGGGTTCGGCAGGAACGTTTCAAAGGCGAACGATACGATCGGGAAGATACTCGTCATGAACGTGATGACGATCAGAATGATCGCGATCACGATGCGTCCGACACGGCCGAGACGGATCTCGGACGACTGTCCGGACTTGCCGGTGACGGTCGTGTAGTTCTTGCGGCTCTTTAAACTCCGCTGGTTGAACCACATGATGAGAAGTCCGAGCACCATCATGATGACGGCGAGGATGCTCGCTTCGCCGGCTCTGTTGGAGTTCATTTCGAGGTATTTCGTCGAGAGGGTCGTCAGTTTCAGGTAATGCGGGACGGGGTAACTGCCCATCGAGCTGCCGAAGACGAGCAGGATCGTGGACAGAATCGCAGGACGGACGAGCGGAAGTGTGACGCGCGTCATGATCTTCCATTTTGGCGTGTCGAGGATCGTCGCCGCCTCTTCAAGGTTGGCATCCATGTTGCGGAAGATGCCGCCGATTAGGATATACGCGAACGGCGCGTAGTGCAGGCCGAGCACGATGATGCTGGGGAAGAGTCCCTGGCACCACCACAGCGGCATGTGCACGCCGAAGAGTCCGGCAAACAGGCCGTCCTTCGTTCCGCAAATGAGGTTGCTGTCAAAGAGGTTTTTCCAGACCATTGCCAACGTCCACTGCGGCATAATATAGGGAAAAATGAAGATGGAACTCAGATATTTTTTACATGTGAGGTTAGTGCGGGTAATAAGAAATGCGAACACGCCGCCGAAAAGGATCGCCACGACGCAGGAGCATGCGGCGAGGATCAGCGTGTTGACGAGCGGTGTCCAAAGGTTTGCCTTCGCCACGTTGCCGGTAAAGAGATCAACGTAGTTGACGAACGTGTAGCCGCTGGCTTTTCCGGTAAGATACTGGTCAATGGAACCGACGTGGATCTTCAACGTATCCTCGAGAATCGCGATGATCGGAGCGAACGTCGAGAATGTGCAGATCAACCCCATAATGACCAGTATGGTGTTCTGCGGTTTTCCGAAGAATGTGCGGAGTTTGTTCTTGAAAACAGCCCGGCGCATCCCGGAAGAATTCAATGTTTTTTCCATGTTGTAAACCGTGCCTTTTCCGGATTTGGTTTTCTAAAAATCAAAGGCGCCACAGGGACGCCTTTGATATCGGTTTGTGCGATTGTCTGTCAGATAAACTCGCGAATCAGCCGGCGAACTTCGTCAGCATCTCGATCCAGCTGCCGACCGTGAACGCCACGGATGCGCAGTATGCCGGATCCTCGATAACGAGCTTGGACTTCCACCATTCGTAACCCTTGTCGTTGAGGGCCTTGAACGGGCCGCCTTCAGCGGTGTCGCCGCCGGTGGAGTGATGGAACTTCTCTTCGTTAGCAGTGATGACTTCCGGGTTGGAGGAGTAACCGCCGATATCTTTGCCCCACGCGGAGAAGCCGTCAACGGTCTCGGTCATGTAAGCGATGAAGGCGCAGGCAGTCCACGGAAGCGGGCTGTTGTCGGTGACGAACAGGTAATGGCAGTAGCCATAGCCGCCGAGACCGGTGTAGCCGTCCTCGTATGCCGCAACCTTGATGTTGTTCTTGGAAACGGTGTCGGATTCAGCAACGGAGCGGAGCTTGGAGTAAACGATGAGACCGAACTGATCAACGGCGGACTTGTCAACGAGCGTGTTGCAGATCGGGCCGTCGTCCGTCTGAGCGGAGTAGCTTTCCACCCACAGTTTGATCCACGCGAGAGCGTATTTACCGTTTGCGCCGAGGCCGAGCTCGGTAGCGTCTTTTGCAAGAGCGTCAACAGTCGTCTGGATGCGGGTCTTCGCATCGCCTGCGGGAAGTGCGTCGAATGCGGACTTCATCTGGTCAGCGTATTCGTCCTTCGTCAGCATGTAGAGGAAGTTCTTGCCGACGATCTCGGAGTCGATGTCCATGAAGAGGCCGTGCTCGCCGTCAGCTACGAAGTCCCAAATGTTGGTGAAGGACTTGCTGCCGGTGCAGTTGTACATGAAGACTTTGTTCAGCGTCTGGAGTGCGAGGTAGCCCTTGTAGTCAGCGGCGGTCGTGCCGTTGGCAGTTGCCCATTCCTTTGGAATGAACGTATCAAGGATACCGGTCTGGACCATCTTGCTTTCGATCTGGTTGCCGTCCTGGATGAGCGTCATGGCGAAAGTGCCCTGCGCTTTCAGGGAGTCAGCAGTGAGCTGATCGAAGATCTTGTTGTTCTTCGGCTGCTGCCACTCGAATTCCATGTTGTAGCTCGGATCGATGGATTTCAGGTAATCGATAAACAGCGGGAGAGCCGTCTTGCCGCGGCTGGAGTTGCCGACGCCGTAGAACGTCTTGCCGTTCGATTCTTCGATTGCCTTGCGGGCGAGCTCTTCGAGCGTCATGCCTTCGGCTTCCTTGATGATTTTCTGAACGTCGCTCAGTTCCTTCGGTTTGTCGCAGGAGACGAGCGCGAAGGGAACAACCATCAAAATGACAAGTGCCAATGCCAGAATTCTCTTCATACTTTTTCCCACCTTAACGTGTAAATTTATATCAGCGCCGAAGCGTTAATACCAGATTATGAAACGGAAGACTTGCTTTATGTGTTGTCATTTTATCATGATATAATTCATTTTGTCAATAGCTTGTGGTCGTTTTTATGGAAAAAGTAGGTTTTAACAAGCAAAAACTGTGCATTTTCGACAAAACACGATCCGACCTTGCAAAACAGAAACGACGGTGCTATAATTTGAACAAGATGAAAAAAGGAGGTGCACTGCGTGAGCCGATGCAGAAAAATAATCATGACTGCTCTTGGCGCGGTCTGTCTGGTGCTTTTCTCGCCGCTGCTTCTCCTGTGTGCGGGACTGATCGCTCTGTGGCTGCTGATCCGCACGCTTGTTTTCTATCCGAGATTTCGGAAAAGCGGCTTTCCCGGCAAATTTTCCTCGTGGCTTGCGAAAGCGCCGGTGTTCAACGCGTTTTGTGCGCTTCCGGCAGAGAAGCGTGCCGACTGCGTGTACTGTCCCGGTGATCTGCCGCTGCTCCGCCTTGCCGACGGAACGGAAATCGCCGCACCGGATGCGCTTCTGTTTTATCGCCTGACCGAGGAGAATTCCGGAACGATTGGCGTTCCCGGCGAATGGGTCGTTGACGTTGCCGGTGTGCCGCCGGTCAACCTATCCGTGTTTTTCCGCGAAGCAGAGGGAAAGGGGCTCCGCCCCGTCGTTGTGACACCGGAGCAGCCGGAAGTTCTTCCGGAGGACGCCGACGCATTCCGTGCCGATACGCGGTTGGTCCCGCTATCAAAACTGCATGACGTAATATAAAAAGCCCGCCGGCCGGCGGGTTTTTGTTTTTATCGAATGACGATCGGGTTGGAGTTATAGTATCCGACTTCGGCGCCGGCAATCGACTTTGCGATCTCGCTGAGCCGGTCGCAGACAGGAACTTCCGTGAAGAAATGCCCGCAGATGAGGATGTTCATGCCCATCTCGGCAGCATCTTCCATGCGGTTGTAGCCCATCTCGCCGGTGATGAACGTGTCGGCACCTGCGGCTTTCGCGGCTTCGAGCAGATCGTCTCCAGCACCGCCGACGACGGCGACGTGATAAACGTTGTGCTCACCGGCCGTTTCCATGTACGGCAGATTCAAGCTGAGCTTGACGGTTGGCCAGAAATACGAGAAGCCGAGATGCGTGTAGAGCGGCGTGTCACCGATGCGTCCGAGCGTCGGACAGTCGTCGTCGCCGAATGGGCGGATGTTGGTCAGCCCGAGCATTTTGCAGATGCGCTCGTTCACGCCGTCCGTGCCCGCGTCGAGCCGGGTGTGGAGCGAGATCACGCTGACGCCGTTTTTGAGCGCCAAAATGGCGCGGCCGCCGGAAAGCCGATCGGTCGTGACCGCCTTTTCGCCGCGGAAGATCATCGGGTGATGTGTCAGAAGGAGGTCGTAACCGTTGTCTGCGGCATACTGAATGGCGGCGCGCGTCGCATCGAGGGAAACGAGCACCCTCCGGACTTCTTTCGTGTCGTCGTCACAGCACATGAGCCCGTCGTTGTCCCAGGAGCAGGAGAGCGACCGCGGGTAGAGCCGGTCGAGTTCTTTCATGAATTCTCTGATCGTCATATTGCAAATCCTTCCTTTTCCGCCGTCGCACGAAGCGAGGCAAGGAGATTGTTTTCTTCGTCTGTCGGAAGACCGCCGCGCTCGCGGCCGAGACGTTTCTTTTCGGTCTGTTCGGCAGCGCGGCGCAGATAGGGAATAAACAGCGGTTCCGCCGCGCCCCTGGCAAGGTTGCCGGGGCCGAGCAGCGCTTCCAGCGGCGACGAGCACCGTACTATTCCGTCGAACACCGCGAGGATCACGCAGTAGATATGTCCGCTGTCACGGCAGAGTTTCTCATCGAGAATGGTGAATCCTGCACCGGCGAGATACCGCCGCAGTTCGGGTTGCATCGTCATCGGCTGCAGAATCAGCCGGACATCGGGATCACGCACGTAAGGCGACGCTGTAAGGATCGACGCAATCAGCTCTCCGCCCATACCGCAGATATAAATGTCGCGCACGCCGTTTTCCGCGAGCGGCAGACCGGAAAGCCCGTCCGCGAGGCACGTGGCGATCTTTTTCCGAACACCATACCGTTCCGCGTTACGCCGTGCCGCGTCGAGCGGTCCTTCATTTACGTCCGAGGCGATCACGAAGGGGGAAATGCCGCGCTGCACGAGAGCAACGGGGATGTATCCGTGATCGGTGCCGATGTCGGCGGCGGGCGCGTCCTGTCTTGCGAAGGAGAGCGCAGCCTCCAGCCGCGCATCGAGATGTAGTTTGTCCGTCATATGTTTTGATGAAAGGGGGCTGTCATGAGCGACAGCCCCCGGTTTCCGTATTCCTTACTTGTTGCTGATATACTCGTTCAGTTCTGCGACGAGTGCGTCTGCGTCCGTGCCGTGGACGGCGCAGGCCTGCTCGATGCTTTCACCGCGGGAAGCAGGGCAGCCGAGGCAATGCATGCCGATCGCAAAGAAGAACTGCGCGGTATCGGGCGCAAAGTCGAGAACGTCGCCGATAATGGATTCTTTCGTGATTTTCATGAGATATCCTCCTTGTGGACTTTTCAATAGTGTATGCGCAAGAGGCGATTTGATGCCTCTCTCGTCAGTTTGCCTTTTTCAGTTCTTCCGCGTCGGAAACGTAGACTTTTCTGATATTGGCACCGAGATTACGGAGTTTGCCGATGATATCGTCGTACCCGCGCTCGATCAGCTGGATATCGGAGATCTCCGTCTCGCCCTCAGTCATGAGTCCGGCGATCACGAGCGCAACTCCTGCACGCAGGTCAACGGCGCGGACGGGAGCGGGGGAGAGTTTGCCGCCGCCCTGAATAATGGCGGTGCGGCCGTTTACCTTGATCGACGCACCCATGCGGCGGAGCTCGTCAACGTAGCGGAAGCGCGTTTCGAAAACGCCTTCGGTCACGGTGCTGACACCGTTTGCGGCACAGAGCAGAACGCTCATCTGCGGGTGCATATCTGTCGGGAAACCGGGATAGGGAAGCGTCTTGATGTTCGTGCGGCAGAGAGAACCGGCGCTGGAAACGATGACGAAGTCGTCATCCTCGACGACGGTCGCGCCCATTTCCTGAAGCTTTGCCGTAATAGATTCCAGATGCTTCGGAATGACGTTGTTGATGCGGACGGTACCGGAGGTGGCGGCAGCGGCGATCATGTATGTACCCGCTTCGATCATATCAGGGATGATCGCGTAGTGACAGCCGTGCAGGTGATCGACGCCGCGGATTTTGATCATATCCGTGCCGGCGCCGCGGATCTGTGCGCCGCAGGTGTTGAGGAAGTTGGCAAGATCAACGATGTGCGGCTCTTTGGCGGGGTTATCGATCGTCGTCAAACCGGGAGTAAGTGCGGCGGCGAGCATCATGTTGATCGTCGCGCCTACGCTGACGACGTCAAAGAAGATGTTGGCACCGCAGATGCCGCGGGGAGTGTTGATATCAATGCAGCCGTTTTCGATCTTGACCTCAGCACCGAGGGACTCAAAGCCTTTGATGTGCTGATCGATCGGGCGGACGCCGAAATCACAGCCGCCGGGCAGCGGCGCGTGCGCCGTGTGGAAGCGGCCGAGTTCCGCACCGAAAAGATAATAGGAAGCGCGCATCTTGCGGGCGAGATCGTAGGGAGCGGAGCCCTGACGGATATCGGTGCAGTCGATCTCGACGGCATTTCTGCCGACGGAACGGATACTCGCGCCCATCGCACGGAGCAGATCGAGCGAGTTGGAAACGTCGGACACGTTCGGGAGATTTTCGATCACGCATTTGTCCTGGACAAGGATCGACGCGTAAATGATCGGCAAAGCGGCATTTTTCATACCGCTGATCTCCACGCTGCCGCGCAGAGGCGTGCCGCCGTTCACCACGATTTTTTCCATACAGTCGTACCTCAGTTCAAATGATCGCTTCCGCTTCGGAAGCATTATTATGGTATGCGGCAGTTTGAAAAACCGCCGGAAAAAGCAACGTTTTTGCCTGTCGGGCACTCATTCATCTTGTATTATAACATAATCACTTGTAAAATGGAAGAGCAATTTGCACTTTTTTCGTCGTTTTTTCAACGCAGACAATCAAAAAAGCCGCTGCAAGATGTTTTTTTCGAAAAAACGTGCTTGAACGGCCTATTTTCATTTTAGAGTACCTTTAACAGTATATGTCAGCTTTCGGATCCGGTGACTTTGTAGTACGAAACGGCGAGATCGACGACGAGCCCGTAACTGACCGAGCCGGGCGTTCCCTGCGAGGAAAGGTAGGCGTCGTTGACCGCATCCGAAACTTTGGAAACGGTCGATTCGCGGTACGGCTCAAAAAAATCGGAATACGCCTTGAGCTCCCCGCGTACACGCGTGTCAAGTTCGGCGAGCGCCTGCCAGTAAAGATCGTGCGACGCTTTGTAAAGCGCAGACGCCAGATATTCGTACAGATTCAGATATCCGCTGTAACGGACGTAACTGTCGTCGGAGGCGATGCAGACGAGGAACGCGACGAAGTTCGCTTCGTTTTCGCGTGCCACGCCGCGCTGGTGCGCCATTTCGTGCGCCGCGGTGTAGGGAATCACGAAATCCGGGTAACAGACGTTGATGTTCGATTCGCCGGTGAAGAACGAATATACGCCGGCGATGTGGGTATACATCATCGGCTCGCTGAGTGAGATCATTTTCGGACGGCTTCGGAACGACTGCACGAGATCCGGATACTGGTTGTTGAACACGAGGTAAGCCTCATTCAGCTCGTCGATCGTTCCGTCAAAACCGTCCGGCATGACGGAAAGACCGTCTGCGGCGTATGTCTGCCCGTCGGCGAGCCGGTTCAGTTCGTCGACCACGATCATCGTTGTGTCGTAAAGCTCCTCAGCGGAGACAGGGTTGTCTTCGAGGTCAAGCTGCTCGGCAAGCGTCGTCGCACGGTAACCGGTCGCAAACGTCAGCACGAACAGAATATAAATCACGGCGATGACGGACAGAATGAACGACACGAATCGTGCGCACTTTTTCCCGTCTTTGGCACAGACGACTATGCCGTATACGAGAAGACAAATGACAGCCGGGATGAGGAGGATCAGGAGCCATTCGCCGATCGAAAAAGGAACGGGCGATGTGACCGTCGCAAGGAGCATACGGAAGAACGCGGCAACAGTCGAGTTGAAATAGTCGGCGAAAGAAACGGACAGGGCAGATGCCGCGTGGATGATGCCGCAGACGGCGGCCAGCGCGAAAATGCAGACGGCATACACCGGTACGTAAACGCCGATGATCTTACGTTTCATCGGGAATCGGCACCTCCTTTTTCAGGTCGTCAAACGAACAGGCTTCGGCGCGGCGGATGATCTCTTCCGCCCTCTCCGGAAACCGGGCGCTGATCACCGCTTTGATGTCGTCCGGCAAACGCGAGGTCAGAGAAAGGATCCGTCCGTCCGCGGGGTGGGGAAGATGCAGATGCGCCGCGTGGAGCGCCTGCCGTCCGATTTCTTCCGAGGCGTGTCCGTACAGATCATCCCCTGTAATGGGGCATCCCATACCTGCAAAATGTAATCGGAGCTGATGTGTCCGCCCGGTCAGAGGACTGGCGAGAACGACGGCGGTGTTTTCACCCGCTGCGATCGTCGTGTAGGCGGTTATGGCTTCCTTGCCGCTTGTTTCGTCCGAGGTTTCCTCCCGCTCGATGATACTGCCGGCTCTCCGGCGGATGCGGGACTTCCGGATTCCCGCCGGGGGCTCCGGTACGCCGTCGAGAACGGCGACGTAAACTTTGCGTATTTCGCCGGCGCGCATGGCGAGCGAAGCGTGGTAAGCCGCAATTCGCGTATTGGCTGTCAGCATCAACCCGCTCGTGTTGCGGTCGAGCCGGTTGACGGGGCGAAAGACATAAGTCTTGTCCCGATAGCGGTAAGCGAGCGCGTTGGCGACCGTATCATCCGGATGTCCGAGCGAGGGATGTGCCGGCATATCGAACGGTTTGTTTACAACGGTGAGATATTCGTCCTCAAAAACGACGTCGAGCGGCAGATCGACGGGGTGTACATACGGGCTGACGTCTTCTTCGTCATCTTCCAGAAGAAGTTCGAGAACGTCGCCGCGGCGGAGCATATACCGCACATTCTCACGTTTACCGTTGACGAGAATACCGCCGTCGGTGAATTTCAGATGCTTCAGAAGTGCGGTGGAAACGCCCATGTCGCGCCGGAGAAACTCGCGGAGCATTTTGCCGTCGAGTTTTTCATTAACGATAATCCTCATGCGTCTTTCCTCCGTCCGCGGATGAAGCCGAAAGCGCCAGCAGCCTCGAGAAAACCGAGCGACAGCCAAAGAATGACGTCGCCGAAACGGGTATACGGTGTTTTGCCCGAGAGAAAAGCGGCTTCTCCGGTGAGGACACCCTGCTCGAGTGCGCCGAGGAACACCGTTTCGCGTCCCGTTTCTGTCAAAATGGCAGAGATGCCGGTGTTTGCGGCTCGTACGACGTAACGTCCGTTCTCGATCGCACGAAGCGCGGCGTGACGCTCGTGCTGGCGGAGCGCGGAGCTTTCGCCGAACCACGAGTCGTTCGTCGAGACGAGCAGCAGTTCGGCTCCGGCCCGCACGCTGTCGCGTGCCAGCGATTCATAAATCGAATCAAAACAGATGAGCGCGCCGACCTTGCCGTACGACGTGTCGAAAACGGTCGCTTCGCTGCCGGGGTAAACGTCCTCGCTGAGTGCGGACAGACCGGCGAGCGGCGGGTAGATCAACTCGAAGAACGGCCGCCACGGTACGTATTCACCGAACGGCACGAGATGCCGCTTTTCGTAGAAAGTACCGTCCTCCGTGCCGTTCTCGACACAGAAGAGAACGTTCCGCAGCATACCGTCCTCACCCCGTGAAAACGAGGTGGCAAACAGCGTAACGCCGTTTGTGAAAGATAGCGAGTCGATCATGTCCCGGAGAGACGGATAATCATTGATCTCAAACGGAAACGCAGATTCCGGCCAGACAACGATGTCTGCACCCGACTGTGCCGCTTCGGCGGTCATGTCGGTATACCGGTCGAGGATGGTGCGCTGCTTGCTGACACCCCACTTGTCCTTTGAGGAGATATTCGCCTGCACGGCGGCTACGGTCACGGTCTCGCGGTCTTCCGCTTCAAGAACGGTCATGCGGATGCAGCCGAAAACGAGATTGCAGGTGAAAACAGCGACGGCGAGAACGCCTGCCGCAAGTGCGCTTTTACGGTCTCTGTGGATTTCCAGAAACGCTACGGCGAGGAGCGCACCCGTCAGAACGACGAGAAAAGCGATACCGTACGAGCCGATGACGGACGCAGACTGTACGAGCGGCAGCATCCCGGCCTGACCCATGGCCAGTTTGCCCCACGGCACGCCTGCCCATGTCAGCGTCTGCAGAAATTCAAAGAGGCACCATAGCGAGGCCGCCGCCGGCGCGAGCAGCCACATGTGCTCGCGAAGGTGACAGACGCAGAGAAAAAATCGCAGCAGTACGAACTGCACGGCACCGACCGCCGCCTGCAAAAGCGGCAGACCGAACCAACCGGCGCAGATCACGGCGATCGCACCGCCGCTCGAAAGACCGACAAAATCCAGCGGATAGAGCTCGACGAGCCAGTAAAACGTGACGAGCCCGTAGCCGTACAGCAGCAAAAGGCCGCGGCCGAAAGCGCGGAGATAGCCCCCCCGCCGTTCGTCTGCGGCTCTTTGATATTCGAGATAATATACAGGCGCGAGGGCGATCCATGCCACGGGCGCAAGTTCGGAAACGAGCATGGGCAGAGCGAGCAGAATGCCCGAGAGCAGATACACGGGCCAGTAGCGCTTCGTTTTCGGTTTGTTGCTGTTCATGCTTGTTTCCTTTCTGTCAGTTTTGAGATCCGCTCAGCGGAGCAGGGAACGGATCGCCGTGTCGTCGCCGAAGAGGCGGAGAAAACGGATGCGGCTTTCCGAAACGCGAAACTCTTTTCCGTTGAGATATGAGAGAGTACGACCCTCCGGCACGGTGAAACGGACGCGGTAGGCATAGAGCGCCTGATGCGCGTAGCCGAGCCGTTTATCATCGCGGTTGACGCCGTATTTGCCCTCGCCGAGCAGCGGATGCCCGACCGATGCGAGGTGCGCACGGATCTGATGCGTCCGCCCTGTTACAAGGTGAACGTCGAGCAGAGAAAGGTCTTCTTCACCGGTATATGCCAGCGATCTGTATTCCGTAATGATCTCACGTGCACCGGGTGCCGGATGCGAGAGGACGGTCACGGTCTTCGTTTTGCTGTCTTTCCGGAGAAAACCGGTGAGACGGTCTTCGCGGCGTTCCGTTTTGCCGTGCACCGCCGCCAGATAATGCTTTTCCACGCAGTCGTCACGGATCAGTTCGTTCATCTCGCGGAGCGCTGCGGCGTTCTTCGCCGCGATCACGAGACCTCCTGTGTTCCGGTCGATCCGGTTGCAGAGCGCCGGTGCAAACGAGTTCTCCGCTGCGGGATCGTATTCGCCTTTTTGGCAGAGATACGCCGTCACGTGGTAGAGAAGCGTTGAGCGTTCGGAGAAATCGTCCGTGTGCGCCTCGCTTTCGTCGCCGGTGTGTGCGAGCACCCCCGGATCTTTGTCGAGCAGGATAACGTTTTCGTCCTCGTACACGACGGTGAGCTTCGGTTTGATACGATGAAGTTCGTTTCCGCGTTCGGCCTTTTCAGCGTCGCCGGCAAAAAATTCCTCCGGAATATACATTGTCACGACGTCGCCTGCGGCGAGCATCTGCCCGCCCTCGGCGCGTTTTCCGTTGACCTTGATCTTTTTCAGCCGGAGGTATTTATACAGCAAAGAGGAGGGCATTCCTCTCACCGTCTTCTGGACGAATTTGTCGAGGCGCTGCCCTCCGTCGTTGCTCTTGATGTCGAACTGACGCATTATTTGGTGCCGAACAGACGGTCGCCAGCGTCACCGAGACCGGGAACGATGTAGCAGTTCTCGTTCAGGTGATCGTCAAGCGCTGCGGCATAGATATCAACGTCGTTGTGGACGCTGCGGACCTTCTGGACGCCTTCGGGAGCCGCCACGAGGCACATGAGGCGGATGTTGCGGCAGCCGCGTGCTTTCAGCATTGTGATGGCGTCGGCGGCAGAACCGCCGGTGGCAAGCATCGGGTCGCAGACGATGACGATGCGGTCTTCAATGTCGGCCGGAAGCTTGCAGTAGTATTCCACAGGCAGGTGTGTCTCGGGGTCGCGGTACAGACCGATATGGCCGACCTTTGCGACGGGGACGAGAGAGAGCAGGCCGTCGACCATGCCGAGTCCGGCGCGGAGAATCGGGACGATGGCAAGTTTTTTGCCGGAGATGCGCTGTGCCGTCATTTTGGTGATCGGTGTTTCGATCTCAACGGGTTCGAGCGGGAGATCGCGGGTGACTTCGTAGCCCATCAAAAGGGAAATCTCCTCGAGCAATTCGCGGAAATCCTTGCTGCCGGTCTCGACTTTGCGCATGATGGTAAGCTTGTGCGTGACCATCGGGTGGTCAACCAAATGGAAGGTGCTCATATTATGTGTCCTTTCTGTTTCGCGGCGGTTGGCCGGAATATCCTTGGTTTTCTTGTTCATTATACACGGAAAACCGGTCGTTTGCAATAGTTTCAGACATAAAAATCATGCTGAAGTATGTTTAGACACACGACTAAAACGAGAACATAAACATAGGCAAATGCAAAAATCCGTATTCTGACCGGCAGAACACGGATTTTTCGTTTTATTTCATGTCTTTGCACGCGATAAGATCGGCGCCGTCTTCCATGAAGTTGCGGACGAGCACGTCTCCGCGGTTGACCGGAAGAGGTGCTTTTATCTTGCGGATCTCGTCCATTGCGGGGAACAGAAACTCTTTGCCGATCGGGCGGGAAGTGCGCACGGGAAGTTTTCGGCCGTCTGCGGTGAACACGGTGCTGGTCAGCGTCCGGACGGGATGCGTCAGCTCGCTTTCCGCATATGCTTTTCCGCGCGGGCAGGTGTTGCCAGTCACCGAGAGGACTTTTCCGCTTTCATCGAGCACAGCGGAGATCGAGCAGCCGATCGGACAGACGACGCAGCGGAGATTCTTTACGGTGTCAGCCATTGACGCTCACC
>JAKSPV010000022.1 GCA_024404475.1 Clostridia bacterium
ACTGAGCGACATTCCGAATGTTGCGTTTCGTATGTCCGTCCCCGTCGCGCCTTCACTTCGCTGACGCGGAGTGAAGCGTGTGGCTGCTTTTGACAGCACTGCCTAAATTGGTGATGTCAGAAACCTTTTCAAGGTTTCTGGGGGTCTGGGGGCATCTTGCAAGACGCACCCAGATCTTCCGTCTTCTCCACGATCGCGGCTGCGCCGGCGGCGCGGAGCACGTCTGGCGAGCGGTAGCCCCAGGCGACGCCGAGCGGGTACATTCCGGCGTTCACCGCCGTCTTCATGTCAATGTCCGAGTCGCCGCAGAACACGCAGTTCCGGGGCTCGGCGCCGAGCTCTGCCGCCATCCGCAGCGCCGCCGCGGGGTTCGGCTTCGTCGGCAGGTCGCGCTGCCCCGAGACCGCATCAAAGATGCCGGGGAACAGCGTCGCGATGACCGTCTGCACGAGCTCGTCCTGCTTGTTCGAGAGCACGCCGAGCCGCCAGCCGTCCGCTTTCAGCGCGCGGAGCGCCTCCGTCATGCCGGGGAACTCTGCCGTCGTCACGACCGGGTGCGCGGCGTACGCCGCGCTGTATATGCGGAGCGCGTTCGTAACGCCCTCATCGTCGATCGACGGGAAGGCGCCGTCCGGCAGCGCGCCGTAGACAAAATTCCGCGCCCCGCGGTTGATGCAGCGGAGCAGTTCCTCCCGCGTCCGCTCGGGGTACCCGAGCTGCCGGAGCATTTCGTTCATTGCAAGGACGAGATCGCCCATCGTGTCCGCGAGCGTCCCGTCGAGGTCAAAAATGATCGCTTTCGTCATGCCTTGTTTTCCTATTATTAATCGAGCGGCAGGAGCATCGCCCCGGAGTGCAGCGTTTCGAGGATGCCGTATGGCGCGAGCGCGTCCCGCGCGGCCGCGAGCTCTCCTTCGCTGCCCGTGATCTCAACGGCAACGGCACCGTCGCCGGAGGCGACGACTCGTGCGCCCGCCGGCAGGGGAAGCTCCCCCGTGGGACGGCGGATCTTGAGCAGGAGCCGCTCGGAAACGGCGTACAGCTTCGTTTTGTCGAGGTCGGTGCGGATCGTGATGACCTCCATGATGCGCGCGAGCTGGCGCGCGAGGAGCGCCACCTCGTCGGCCGTGCCGAGCATCGTCACGGTGATGTGGTAAACGGCGCCGTCTTCCGTCGGGCCGGTGATGAGACTTTCGATGTTGTAGCCGCGGCGGGTGAACAGCCCCGTGATGCGGGACAGAACGCCGGGCTTGTTATCGACCGTCAGAAGCAAAACGTGACGGCCGGCAGTCGCGTCGGACACGGGGAGGCCCTCCCTTCGGCGAGATTATTTCAGCATTTCGTCCGCGGCGCGCATGATGCCGAGCCGTGCGGACTCGTAGGTCAGACCGCCCTGCAAATACGCGATGTACGGCGGGCGGACGGGGCCGTCCGCGGAGAGCTCGATCGACGAGCCGCCGGTGAATGCGCCTGCCGCCATGATGACGGGATCGGCGTAGCCGGGCATCGGCCACGGCTCCGGCGTCACGTGGGAGTCGATCGGGGAGGCGGACTGGATGCCGCGGCAGAAGCGGATGAGCCCTTCCGCCGACTTGCATTTGATCGTCTGGATGATGTCGTGCCGCACCTCGAAGGGGCCGGGGCTGACTTCGTACCCGAGCTTCTCGAAGAGATACGCGGCGAGCGTCGCCGTCTTGATCGCCTCCGCGACCGTGTGCGGCGCGTAGAAGAAACCTTTGAGGATGTTCCGCGTCTGCCCGAGGGACGCGCCGGCCTCGATGCCGACGCCGGGAGACGAGAGCCGGTAGCCCGCGAGCTCGACGGCACGCGCGGTGCCAGAGAGGTAGCCGCCGGTCTCGGCCATGCCGCCGCCGGGGTTCTTGATCAGCGAGCCGACCATGAGATCGACGCCGAGCGCCGTCGGCTCGGACGTCTCGGTGAACTCACCGTAGCAGTTGTCCACCATGACGAAAATATCTTTGGAAATCGACTTCACGAGAGAGACGACCTCGCCGATCTCGGCGACCGAGAGCGTTCGGCGGTCGAGGTAACCCTTGGAGCGCTGGAGGAAGACGACCTTGACGGAAGGCGTCGCCTCGATCGCGGCTTTGACCGCGGGGAGATCGACCGTGCCTGCGGTCGTCATCGGGACTTCCTTGTAGGAAACGCCGAAGTCGGCAAGCGAGCCGTCACCGTTTTTCGCGTCCATGCCGATGACCTCGCGGAGCGTGTCGTACGGCGCGCCGGTCACGGAGAGCAGCGTGTCGCCGGGACGGAGCAGGCCGAAAAGCCCGACGGTGAGAGCGTGCGTGCCGCTGATGATCGCCGTACGGACGAAGCCCGCCTCGGCGCCGAAGAGCTCGGCGACGATCTTGTCGGCGGTATCGCGGCCGCGGTCGCCGTAGCCGTAGCCGGTCGAGGGAGAGAACATCGCCTCGGAGACGCGGTTCTCGCGGAAGACATCGAGGACGTGTTCCGTGTTCGTCATCGCGATCTCGTCCACGGCGCGGAAGCGCTCGGCGAGCGCGCGCTCCGCCTCGGCGGTCAGCGCGCGGATCTTATCGGAAATCTGCATGGGATTCGTTCCTTTCCACTTGCCTATACATCACCATTGTACCGCGGAATACGTAAATTGTAAAGGGTTTCCCGAAAAAAGCCGCGCGCGCCGCGCCGTTTTCCGCGCTTTTTCCCCGCCGCCCGCCCGATTTTGTCCCGTACGCACGGGTTTTCGTGCGTACGTAAAAAATACGCGCACAAATTTGCGCAACCCTCTTGACAAACGCGCAAGTTCGTGCTATAATGTGCTTGCACAACGAAACAGGAGAACAGCCGAACGCGCTGTCTTATTTTTGCGCCTCGATGCGCAACATCGTGCGTAGAACGTTGTGCAAATGACGAAAGGAGCGAACGAAGATGCGGGAAGAAGACGCGGCGCGGGGCGAACTCGCGCGGATCACGGCGGAATACGAGCGTCTGGCGTTCGCGCCGATCGAAGACGGGCTCGTGAAGCCCGCAGACAAGCTGCGCGCCCTTGCGGAATACGCCCGGCTCGTGGGGATGCGGGAGGAGGGACCGGCGCTGACGGTGCTGTACGATTACGGCGGCGGCGATTTTGCCGCAGATGAGGCGCAGCGTGTCCCGCCCCGCACCCCGGAGGAGGGCAGCGATGACGCGTAAGCCGATCCGGGAGCCGGTGCAGCTCCCGCTTGCGTTTCCCGGGGGAGAGCAAAAGGCGTCCGGGCCGTTGGCCGCAGCCGCACAAAGCGTGCCGGCGCACCCGGCCGCGGATACGCCTGCCGCCTCCCCTTTGCCGGACGCCGGCGTTCTTCCTGATGTTCCGCTCGGCGGGACGAAGAGCGATGGGGACGGACGGCGCGGCAGCGCGGAGACCGCCCCGCCTCGTGCGGGGCGGCTCGTCCGCGTCAGCTTCAACCCGGCGTTCCGGGAGGCAAACGCGACACGGGCACGCTACCGCGTGCTCTGCGGCTCGGCGGGCTCCGGCAAGAGCTTCAACGTGGCGCAGGACATGATCCTGAAGCTCTCCGACATGCGCTATCGCGGCGCGAACGCGCTCGTGGTGCGGAAGGCGGAGATCACGAACAGGCAGAGCACCTTTGCGGAGCTCTCGGGCGCGATCCGCCGGATCTTCGGCGTGGACGCCGACCGCTACTGGCGCACCCGGCAGGAGCCGATGGAGCTCGAATGTCTCGTGACGGGGGCGCGGATCGTCTTCCGCGGCATGAAGGACGACACGCAGCGCGAAAAGCTGAAAAGCGTCTCGTTCCCCGCGGGGAAGCTGTGCTTCATCTGGCTCGAAGAGGCGACGGAGTTCAGCCCCTCCGACCTCGAGGTGTTGGACGATCGCCTCCGCGGCGATCTTTCGGCGGTCAACCCCGCGCTGTACTACCAGATCACGCTGACGTTCAACCCGGTCTCGGCGGATCACTGGCTGAAAAAGCGCTTCTTCGACGCGCCGGCGGACGGCGACGTGTTCCTCTCGCGGACGGTGTTCGGGCAGAACCGTTTCGTGGGCGTGGAATACGCGCGGCGCATGGAGCGCCGGAGAGAGACCGACCCCGAGGGCTACCGCGTGTACGCGCTCGGCGAATGGGGCGGCTCGGACGGGCTCGTCCTCACCGACTGGGAAGTGGCGCCTCTGCCGGACGAGCTGTCGGCATACGACCGCGTATGGCTCGCGCAGGACTTCGGCTATCACCACGCCGACTGCATCCTCCTCGTCGGGGAGCGCGGCGGCGCGCTCTGCGTGATCCGTGAGCTCTACGTCCGCGGGCTCGACACCGAGGAGATCATCGCACAGGCGGAGAGCGCCGGCTTCCCGAAGGACAAACTCATGTACTGCGACAGCGCCGAGCCAGACCGGATCAAACGCTGGCGGCGAGCCGGCTGGCGCGCCGTACCGGTCAAAAAGCATCCCGGCTCCGTCCTCGCCGGGATCGAGGTACTGCGAAGACGGCACATCGTCCTCTCGCCGTCGTGCGTCGGGACGCTCACGGAGATCCGCGCGTGGCGCTGGCTCCGTGATCCCGCGTCGGGCGAGACGCTCGACGAGCCGGCGCCGGGCGCCGACGACGCCATGGCCGCGCTCCGCTACGCGGCCGAACACCTCCGGGAGGGGGACGCCCGGGTACGCACCATCAGCAAAGCGCTTCTGGGCGTCTGAATTTTTGAAGAGAGGTATCCTTATGAAACTCACAGAAAAAGAGATCATCCGGCACATCGCGCGCCACCGCGCCGAGGAGCTGCCGCGCCTCAGCCGCCTCGGGGCGTACTATCGGGGCGAGCACGCGATCCTCCGGGGGGCGAAAGAGCCGGGCAAACCGGACAACCGGCTGGTCAACAACTTCTGCCGATCCATTACAGATGAGACGGTCGGCTATTTTCTCGGCATCCCGGTCGCGTACTCGTCGGAGGACGAGGCGACCGAAGCGGCGATCCTCCGGCTTGGCCACGCGTCGGACGAGCCGTTCGTCAACGCGGCGCTGGCACGCGACCTTTCGGTCTACGGCCGCGCGGCGGAGATCCTCTGGTACGACGCGAAAACCGACATGCCGCGCTTCGCGCCTGTCGATGTGACGGGCGTGATCCCGGTATGGGGCGACTCGCTCGACGGCGGGCTCAAAGCGGCGATCCGCCTGCGCGACGAGTTTGACGAGAAGGGAAACAAACACACCGTCGCCGAGGTCTACGACGAGGACGACGTTACCGTCTACGCGGTGGGTGAGGGCACGGTCACGCGCCTGACGAGCCGCCTGCACGGCTTCGGCGGCGTGCCGGTCAACTTCTACCGCAACAACCGCGACGGCAGCGGCGATTTTGAGCCGGTCATCTCGCTCGTGGACGCATACAACCGCCTCCAGAGCGAGAGCGTCAACGACTTCGAACTGTTTGCCGACAGTTATCTCGCGATCTCGGGCATGGGCGGCACGACCGCGGAGGACGTCCGAAAGCTCCGCGAGGATCGCGTGCTGTTGCTCGACGAGGGCGGCGAGGCGAAATGGCTGACGAAAACGGTCAACGACGCCTACATCGAGAACCTCAAAACGCGCATCGCGAAAGACATTTACCGCTTCTCGTGCACCGTCGATATGGCGGAGGAGACCGCGCTCGGCACGTCGCTCTCCGGCACCGCGATCCGGTACCGCCTGCTCAACTTTGACAACAGAGTCAAGGTCACGGAGCAGTTCTTCCGCAAGGGGCTCCGCCGCCGCTGGGCGCTGCTCTGCCGGATGCTGACGCTGACGGGAACACCCGCGGATGCCGATTCGCTCCGGATGCGCTTCGTGCGCAACCTGCCGTCCAACCTCGGTGACGCGACGTCGCTCGCCGTCGCCGCCGCACCGCTCGTCTCGCGCCGCACGGCGCTCGAGATGCTGCCGTTCGTCCGCGATCCCGACGCCGAGCTCGCCCGCATCCGCGAGGAAGCCGCCGCCGGCATCCCGGCGGGCGCGGAGGTCGTCTGATATGGCAGAGGAAACGACGGCTCCGGTCACGGAAACCCCCGACGCGGAGCGCACCTACACCGGCGCGGAGGTCGAGGCGCTGCGCGGCTCCCGCCGCGCCGGCGCCGAGACGGCCGCCGCAGCCGCCGGGGAGAGGATCGCCGCGCTCGAGGCGCGGCTCGCCGATGAAGAAAAAAAGCGCACCGCTGAGGCGCGCATGGCACGCTGCGGCGAAGCCCTCCGGCGGGCAGGCCTGCCGGATTCGCTGGCGCCGCTCGCCTGCTCGGAGGACGACGGCGTGACGGACGGCAACGTGGAGATGCTCCGCTCGGCCGTCGATCGCGCGGTCAGAGCCGAGATCATCAGCCGCGTCGGCCAGGCGGTACCGCTTTCCGGCACGTACGGCCATTTATCAAAGGCGGATATCCGCCGACTGCCGCTTTCCGCGCTCCAGCAAATCGCGGGCGACTGAGCGGCACACCTATATTTTATAAGGAGACAAATATATGTCCAACACGGTTTATTCCAACACGGTCCTGGAATCCAAAATGACGGAGCTGCTGAACAGCCGTCTCGAAGTCCGCGCGCTGATGGACGTGGACGATTCGCTCGGTGAGGGCGCGGGCCTCTCGAAGGTCATCAACCGCTACACCTACACCGGCAAGGTCGAGCAGCTCGCGTCCGGCGCGTCGAACTCCGTCTGCGGCAGCGTGTCCTTCACGCCGGAATCCTACACGGTCAAGCGCTACCAGCAGACCTTCCGCTACAACGACACCGAGGCGATGAAGGATCCCTACCTCGTTGACGCGGCGCTCGCCGGCGCGGCCGACGTCATGGCCAGCCAGATCAAGAGCGAGTACTTCGCGGAGCTGGCGAAAATCAAGCAGCGCTACCACTACACCGGCTCGGCGATGAGCTACACCGACGTCGTGGACGCACTCTCGATGCTCGGCCGCGAGGTGGAGGACGATATGTTCATCATCATGAGCGCCGAGGCGAGGGCTGCGATCCGCAAGGACGCCGACTTCTGCGCCGCGCGCCAGGGCGAGATCGTTTACAGCGGTCAGTTCGGCACGCTCTGCGGCATCCCGGTGCTGTTCTCCCGCCTCGTCCCCGCGAACTGCGCGATCATCACCGATCACAGCGCCGTCAAGTTCTTCGTCAAGAAGGAAGCGTCGCTCGAGCAGGACAGAAACATCGAGACGAAAGAGAACACGATCGTCTACGAGCGTCACGGCGTCATCGCCCTCGTGGACGACACCTCCTCCGTCATCATCGGCAAGAAGCCGACGCTCCTGACCGTCACCGCGACCGCGGGCTCGGACGGCGAGGCAGCCATCACCTGCACCGGCATGGAGTCGGGCGGCGACGACCTCGTTTACGCCGTCACCGACACGATCCCCGTCGTCGGCGAAGACCTGAACTCGTGGGAAGACTGGGACGGCTCCTCCGACGTCGCGCTTGCCGAGGGCAAGACGATCGTCGTCTGCGAGGTGGACGCCGACGGCCTCTGCATCGCCGCCGGCTCTGCCGTCTGCGCCTGACCGTTTCCGGAGGGCAGCGTATGTCGGAACTCGATAAGCTGAAACTGCTCCTCGGCATCCCCGCGGGGCGCACCGACGAGGACGACCTTCTCTCGGCGCTCCTTCTCGACGCCGCCGCGTACGCCGCTGCCTTCTGCCGCTCCGACGGAAGTGACGCCCGCAAAGCGGGCGTCACCGTCAGGATGGCGGCGGAGGACTACGGGAAGACAGGCGCGGCGGGCGTCTCCCGCCGGAGCGTCTCCGGCCTCTCGGAGACGTACCACGGCTCTTACAGCGAGCGCGTCATGAGCGAGCTTCGTGCGCTCCGGCACCTCCGTGCCGTGGGAGGCACCGTATGACGGGGCTCCGGCGCCGGTTTTCGCTCTGGCTTCCCGCCGAGGGCGAAAACGGAGAGCGGCACGTCCGAGCCGTGACGGTCCGCGGCACGGTCTCCCTCCGCTCGACGGAGGAGATCCTCGAGGACGACCTCGAACGGTGCAACGAAACGTACATCGGGCTCTTCCCGGCGTCGTCCTCACCGAAGAAGGGTTTTCCGCGCGGCGCGTTCCTCACGCCGGAGGACGACGGCGGCGAGCGGTACACGGTACAGAGCTGTGCCGCGGCGGGGCATTGGTTTGTGCTGAAACTGTCCCGCGCGGTCTTCACGGGGGACTGACAGAAAGGAAAACAAATGTCGGACAAACGGAAAACAATGGAGATTTCGGGCCCTATCGGACGGCCCTCCGGCTCGGTGCCGGAAACGCTTCTCGCCGCGGTGCGGGAGGCAGCCGGCGTGCCGGTTTGTCCGGTGCCGCTGAAAACGGCGGGGGAGGCGGTCGTGTACCGCTGGTACCCCGGCGTTGACGACGGCTCGCTCTGCCGCGGGCGGCTCGAGCTGCGCTTCGTCGCGGCGCATATCGCCGACGCGCTCCGGCGCGTCGAGACCGTCACCCGTGCGCTCGTCGGCGAGGGCGACAGCGCGATCGTCGGGGAGGGAGCTTCCGCCGTCCTCGTGATCCGCGTCGCCGACGGCGGCGGCTCCGGCTACTGCCGCGGCACGGGACTTTATTTCGTCAAGGCGGGCTTCCTCGCGAGCGCCCGCAGCGGACAGGGGGAGGCAAGCCATGCTGAATGAAGAAAAAACGTTCGCGCTCGATGCCGGTCGGCTCTATGTCGCCGCGGGCGACGTAGATGCGGAAGAGCTCCGCAAACCCGCGTTTTACGCGGGGCCGACCGACGGAGGCGTCAATCTCAGCTACACGTCCGAGGTCTACGAGATCACGGACGACCGCGGATGTGTGATCGACACGATCACGTACGGGGAGAAGACGACCGTCACCGGCAAGCTCGCGCGCTTCCAGTCGCGCGTCCTCGCCGGACTGACCGGATGCCCGCGGTATGCGGACGACGGCTCCGTCAGCGTCACGCTCGGCGGACGGGCGGCGGCACGCCGCCAGACGGTGTCCGTTTTGCTCGTCTGCCCCCTCCCGGACGGGGAGGAATTCACGCTGTACGCCCGCTGCGCGGCGGATTCCGGTGCGACCATGCGCTTCTCGAAGGAGCACAGCGGCGCGATCGGCTTCTCCGTGACGGCGGATGACGGCGGCGCCGTCCTCACGGTCGGGGAGGTGCCGGCAGATGCATGACCTCACCCTGACCTCGGTGCGGACGGGCGAGACGGTCGCGTTCGACAGCCGCACCTTCGTCCTCTCGGAACTCGAAACGGGCCCCGCCAGGACCGTCCGTACCGTTGCCGCCGCCGCGAGCGGCAGCGGCGAGATCTTCTCGGACGCGGCGATCGGCTCGCGGAAGATCACCGTCCGGGGGTACATCCTCGCCGAGGGCGAGACAGAAGAGGAGCGTTTCACGTTCCTCCGGGAGATGCGGCGCCTCCTCTGCCGCGTTACCGACCCGGCAGGTGCGTTCCGGCTCTCGCGTGACGGGCTCTCCGTCACGTGCAGCGCCGACGCCATCCCGCTCTTTGCAACAAAGCCCCCGCTGACCGGCGGCGACGCGTCCGGCTTCACCCTCACCGCTACGGCGAGCGACCCCCGTTTCACCGCGTCCGGCGAGGGCTTCGCCCACGACGGCGCTGCGCGCCGTCTCGCCTTTCCGCTCTCGATCACGGAGCAGGAGCCCCTCGTCTTCGCTGTCGCGGAAAGCCGCTCGCCGGGGCGCTTCTCCGCCTTCAACACGGGTGATATCGCCGCCGGCGCTGTCGTTGCCGTCGAGGCGATCGGCGGCGACGTCGGGAACTTTGTCATCGAAAACGTGACGACCGGCGAGCGCTTCGCCATGGCGGACGTCATCGCCGAGGGCGAGCGGATCACGATCGATACCCGCGAGGGGCAGAAAAGCGTTACCTCATCCCGCCGCGGCGCGGGCGGCACGGACGCGCTCGGCCGGATCGACTGGACGAGCAGCTTCTTCCGCCTCCCGCCCGGGGAAAACGTCTTTTCATTCACAGCCCTTGGCAGCGCCGAGGTCACCGTCGTCGTGTACCCCGCGTTCCTGACGCTCTGACGGAGGTGATCGCCAATGACGGAACTGATCCGCATTTTCCGGCCGGAGAACGGCCGGTGCCGCCTCGCCGCCGTGTCGGATAACTGGATCTCGCTCACGGAGACGGTCTCCTTCCGCGGCACAGGCGAGCTGCGTTTGACCCTTGCCGCCGGCTCGCCGGCGGCGGCCGCCGCGGCGCTCGGCGACCTCCTCCTCGTCGGCGGCGACTGGTTCGTCGCCGAGGGGATCACGCGGGACGCGAAAACGCATACCGTCACGCTCCGCGCGCCGGGGGTGCTCTCGTACCTCTCCCGCGCCGTCGCGTCGGTCGCCGCGCCGGAAACGCTCCCGGCGGGAGAGGCGATCCTCTCCCTCGCCGCGGAATTCGCGGGGGACGTTTTGCCGCTGCCGCTCGAAACGGACGGCGGCACGACCGGTGACAGCATCATGCTGACGCCGGGCCCCGATAATCTTGGCTCGCCCGCCGCGCGGCTCGCCGTCGCCGGCCGGTGCGGGCTCTCGATGACGGTCCCCCCCGGCGCGGGGACACTCGTCTTCTCGTCTCCCGCGATGCGGGACAGAACGGTCGGCAGCGCCTCGCCGGTCGTGCTCGGGACGGATATGGATACGCTCCTCGATACGGAGGAAACGGTCGATCTCGGCACGTACCACAGCCGCGTGACGGTCACGTCCGCGGAGGAAGTGAACGGTGCGCCCGTCTCGGTCACGGTGGAGGCGTCTTCGTGCGCCTTCGGCGACGGCTGGGACGACGCGTGCGCCGGCCTGCACGACGCTGTTTTGACTGTCTCCGTCCCGACGGGCGGGTTCTATCTCGGGACGATCTTCGACCTCGTCTCCTACCGCGCGGCGCTCCGCGCCCGCGGCAAGGATTACCTGGCGAAGCACCGCCCGACCGTGACGCTTTCGGCACGCCTGCCGGACAGCACAGCGGAGAAACTTTCCCCCGGCGATCTCGTTTCGGTGCGCTTCGGCGGCACGGTCAGAACGCGCCTCGTGACGGAAAAGACCGTCCGCCGCAGCCGCGGCGAGACGTACTGCGGCGTCGTTCTCGAAGACGCCGAGCTCGAAACTGACTGATTATTTGGAGGAATACGATGGAAATTTCCTTTCCTTTTGACGCGCACGACCTCGGCGGCGTGCCGGACAGACGCTATTCGTCGGCGGACGTTGCCGCCGTGGCACGGCTGCTGTTTTCGAACGGCGTCCTCGGCACGAACGGCCTCAAAATCACGGCCGGCACCGGCCTTGCGGTCGAAGCCGCGCCGGGCGGCGCGGTGATCGACGGGCGGTTCTACGCCCTCGATGCGGCAAAAACGCTGCCGATCGAGCCCAACGCGAGCGGAAACGATCGGATCGACGCCGTCGTTCTGCGCCTCGATCACGCGGCACGCGCGATCTACCCGACGGTGATCGCGGGCACGCCCGCCGCACAGCCGGAGCGTCCGTCGCCGCTCTGCACGGATGCGGTGCACGACATTCTCCTCGCGGCGGTGCTCGTGCCGAACGCCTGCGAGTCGATCGACGCGGGTTACGTGACGGCGCTGGCGACGCCTGCCGCCGGCATCTGAAAAATAAAAAAGTGCAAGTCCTTGCGACTTGCACTTTCTGTATTGGTGATGCCGGAAACCGTTTAAGGTTTCTGGGGGTCCGGGGGCGTCTTGCAAGACGCCCCCGCCATTTCCTTGATCTGGTCGCAGAGGGCGACGTAGCGGATGACGTCGCGGCGATCCTCCGGGTAAACATAGAGCAACCGCCCGCCGATGTAGACGTCGAAGTGGACGCCGACCGTGATCGGCAGCGCCGCGATCTTGTCCGACGGCACCGACGCGTCGAACGGCTCGCCGAAGAGCACGCCGGAGACGGTCATCGCCTCACGGTCGTAGCGGATCGTGCCCTCGCCCGCGTTCGCGTCCATGTTGCCTTTTTCGTTCACCGCGCCGAGACGTACCTTGCCCTCGAGCACGGTCGAGGAGACGTCGATCTCCGACGCCTGCCAGTCGTACCACGCGTTGATCCCGCCGAAGGGGCAGCCCGTGAGCTTGTAGTACTCGTCGAGCACCGCGTCCATGCCGCACGATGTGCAGCGGATGTGCCCGCCGCCCGCCTCGAGCGTGTTTTCCTTTTTGCAGACCGGGCAGCGGTACAGAATGTCCGTGAGACCCGCCGTCGTGTCCTTGCAGCGGTAGCGCACGCCCGGCATCGCCGTCTCTTCGTCGTGCAGGATCGCGTCTGCGATGCGCTTCTCGATCGCCTCGACCGACAGCGCCGCCGCTTCCGCGCCCTCCATGATCTTCGAGGTCTCGATGCGGATCTTGCCGCCGCGCCGCTTCGATTTGCCCCATTTCGGGAAGGTCAGGTACGCGCCGTTCGACGTCACGCAGTAGACGTTCACGCCGAGCTTCTTCACGAGGTCAGCCGTGCCGGGCGTCACCGCGCCGGAGTGGCCGTACCACGTCAGCCGCCCTTCGGGGAAGAGCACGATCACGTTCCCGGCGCGCTTCGCGCGCAGGATGTTCATGATCGTCGAAACGTCGGCGCAGAACATCTTTTTCGTGATGACGTGCATCATTTTGAGAATGGGGCGCAGGGGGCGGATCGCCATGAAATGCTCGCTCAGAACGAACGTCGGCCGCTCCGGATAGAGCGCCAGCCCGACGAGGACGTGGTCCTTGCCGGAGATGTGCGGCGCGAGGACGAGCGCCGGGCCTTTCAGGTCGGCGACGCCGGAGCGATCGACCGTGACGCCGTAGCGCACGCGGTAGACGAGCTTCATGAGAAGAAACGCCGCGCTGTAAAGGAGGCGCGGCGGTTTCTGGAAGGTTTTCTTTTTTTTCTTTGCGTTTGCCATGGCTCAGCGGTGCGCGCCGTTCACGCCGAACGCGTCCTGATCCATGTTCGGGCTCGAGCGTTTCTCGATGTTCGCCGCACGGTGTTCCAGCGCGGCGAGGGAGATCTCGATGTCCTCGCGGGCTTCGCGCTCGTTGAGGCAGCCGACCGTGACCATGTCGCAGTCGCGGATCGTGTTCCACGAGAAGTTCAGACCGACGAACGGCGTCGTTCTGCCGGCGGCCATCGGCTTGATCGTCATGACCGGCTTCTTCGCGTCGCGGATGATGTGGTTGACCGTCTCGATCTCGGACTGCATGAGGAAGCCCATGCAGTTGTAGATCTGGATGTAGGTCTGCACGTCGTAGTTGTTGAGGTCGGAGTAGACGACGCACTCGGGCATGTGGCAGGACAGGCCGGGGATCATGCCGGCATCGCGGATCATCTCGGTGTAGTCGTCGAGGCGGCGGATCGTGCGGGACTGCTTGTCGACCAGCTTCTCGACGGAGGAGTGGTGGATGAGGCAGATCTTCGCACCGTATTCCTTGGCGCTCGCCTGGATGCGCGCACGCGCCTCGGCACGGCCCTCTTTGGAGTCCTCGGTGTTGATCGTCGGGGTGTCGACCACGATGATCTCACGGCCGGTCTCCTCCTGCACGTTGCGGATCGCGGTGCAGAGCGACGGCACCTGATTCATCAGGGACATGACGGTATCGACGCCGTATTCGAGGTACGCCTTGAGCATTTTCTCGGACTCCTCGGAGGTGGCGTGGAACTCTTTGATCATTTTGTCAGCGGAGACGGAACGGTGGCTCCAGCCGCCGATCCAGTTCGAGCCGATGATATAGCGGGAGAGGGAAAGCCCTTCCACGGTCGTTCTCGGAAATTGAGTTGCCATTTTCAAATCTTCCTTTATATATATAAGGATCTCGCGCCGGAGCGCTGTTTTTATTATAGCCGCGAGGGGCTTTTTTGTCAAGTAAAGATGGGGAAAAAAGCGTATTTCTCCGCTCCGGAAAACGGCGAAAAATTTTTTCGAAAAAATGAAAAAAAGTGTTGACAAGGTAGGGGAGAAGTGGTATACTGACAAAGCCGCCGC
>JAKSPV010000023.1 GCA_024404475.1 Clostridia bacterium
TCGACCACCTCGCCGTCCGACCATTCGCCGACGTCATCCCGGAACGGAATCCGCAACGAGCAGCCCGCCTGCCAGCCGGCGCAGCTGAACGCGGCTTTGCCGCGTATGATCGGCTTCCCGCATAGCGGGCACCGCGGCTCTGCCGCGGGCGCCGGTCTGTTTTCGGCGCTTGTCGAATGTTGCTTTCGCGGCGTGTCGCTGAAATCAAAAACCGCTTTGCCGTCCACGAGATGTAGGGAAGCGGAGAACGCCTTGCCGGACTTCGGCGAAACAAACCCCTCTATAACAGGCGTTTTGCCGTCTCGCAGCAGGGCACACATGAGGTCGTTCGAAATCGGCTTCCCGCAGATGACGGTGTTCACGGAGAACTTGCACCCGGCCTCCTTGTAGCCCGTGCAGCCGTAGAACTTACGCAGACGCCTAACATCACGCCCGCAGAGCGGGCATGCGCCGACGACGTCCCCGAAACAGCCCGTGTCGCCGGAGGATTCCGCCTGCCGGAAGACCTCGCGGATCTGCTCCTCGGCGAGCGCGACGCTCTCGGCGACCGTGCTCTTGCCGTGAAAGACGCGCTTGAGCGAGCGGCCGAGGTCGCTCGTTTTGTATTTGTCCATGTTGATCTGCATCCGCTCGAGCGATTCGATCAAAAATTCGCCGTCCGGCAGAATCGTGTAAACGTCCTTTTTCAGATCAATGTAGCGGCTCTGCCGCGCGTTGTCGATGATGCCTGTCCGCGTCGCTTCCGTGCCAAGTTCAAGTCCCTCGAAGACCGCGCGGTATTCCTCCGCATCGTCCTCGGGCTCCTCGCCGGCTTCCGCCGCGTCGCGCGCCGCCGCCTTTTCTTCCTTGAACGGGTTTTTCAGATAATTGTTCAGCGTTTCAATCGTGTAGTGCTTCGGCGGCGCCGTTTCCTTTGCCGCCGGCTGGAAGTCCACGTTCACCGCGTCGCCTTTTTGGAGGTTCGGCAGTTCCTTGTCCTTGCCGGCGCGGTCGTCGTACTTCGTCCAGCCCTTTTCGAGAATGACCGTGCCTCTCAGCGAGAAGGTCTCCTCGTCGCCGACGGCGACCGTGATCTCCGTTTTCGAGCAGACGCACGGCTCCGCGCAGAAGACCGCCACGAAGCGGCGGAACACCGTCGCATAGACCGCTTGCTCCCTCTCGCCGAGCGAGCCCTTCGGCGGGATCTTGTACGTTGGCGTCAAGGCCGAGTGCGACTCGATCTTGCTGTCGTCGAAGATCGACTTCGCGTCCTTGAACTCAACGGGGTAGCCGAGTTTTCTGACGTTTGCGAGGATCGCCTTGACCTTGTCCTTTTCTGCCGTGGCGAGGTATTCGGAGTTGGTGCGCGGGTAGGTCAGATAGCCCATTTCGTAGAGCTTCTGGATGATGTCGAGCGACTCCTGCATCGACATCTTGTATTTCTTGCCGAGAACGTTCTGCAGCTTGGAGAGCGAGTAGAGCTTCCCGGGGAAGAGCGTTTCTTTCTTGCGCTTGACGTCGGTGACGACGGCACCGATCTCATTGTAGCGGCGGCAGAGCGCCGCGGCCTTGTCCGCCTCGTTTTCCTCGAAGCGCGTCTTCGAGACGAGCTCGACGACCTCGCCCGCCGTTTCCGCGCGGCTCTGCACGGCAAGGTAGTGCCCCGGCACGAAGTTCCGGATCGCCATATCGCGGTCGTAGATCGCGCGGACGATCGGCACGATCACGCGGCCGACGCGGAGCAGCGTCCCCGTCCGTATCGTCGCATAGCGCGTGAGGTTGACGCCGTACAGCCAGTCAATGTACGTCCTGGCGAAACCTTCGTCGGCGAGATTGTCGTAGTCCTTGTCGTCCTGCATCTCGCTGAGGGCGCGGGAGACGGTTTCCGGCGTCTGGTCGGGAAGCCACAGCCGCTTGACGGGCTTGTTGCTTTCGAGTGCGTACCGGATGCAGAGCCGGATGATGATCTCGCCCTCGCGGTCGGCATCGCCCGCGTTGACGACGGTATCGACGTCCGGCCGGTTGCAGAGCGATCTGATAATATTGAACTGCTTTTCGACGCCGCTGTCGGCTTTTGCGGATTTGCGTTCCTCGCGGCGCAGTTCAAAGCGGAATTCTTCGGGAAAGCAGGGAAGCGTGTCCATCGTCCAGCGGCCGGAGCCGTCCGGCGACGGCCGGTACTCTTCAAGATCGCAGAGCGAAAAGAGGTGCCCGAACGCCCACGACACGATGTAGCCGCCGCCTTCGAGATATCCGTCGCGGCGCTGCATCTGCCCGATTGCGGCGGCAATATTGCGGCCGAGACTCGGCTTCTCGGCGAGAATCAGAATCATGGCATTTCCTCCTTCCCTCAGATAAAATCAGTATACCATATTCCCGTCCGTTTTGCAAGGCACACGCGGGACTTGCTTTTTCCGGCGGCACGTGGTATACTGGAGAAAACAGGAAAGGAGGTGTCCCCGATGCGGAAACTGATGTTCGTCTTCGGCACGCGGCCGGAAGCGATCAAAATGGCGCCGCTTGTGCTGGAGCTGCGCCGGCGCGGCACGTTCGATCTGCACGTCACCGTCACGGGACAGCATCGCGAGATGCTCACCTCCGTTCTCGATACGTTCGGGATCACGCCGGACGTGTCGCTCGATCTGCTCACGCCGGGGCAGTCGCTGGACGCCCTCCACACCCGCGTGCTCCTCGAAACGGGGCGCATCATGGATGAAGTACGTCCGGACGCCGTGCTCGTGCACGGCGACACCACGACGGCGATGGCATCGGCGCTTGCCGCGTTCTACCGCGGGATCCCGGTCTGCCACGTCGAGGCGGGACTCCGCACGTACCGCACCGACGCGCCGTTCCCCGAAGAATTCAACCGCCACGCGATCGACACGGTCGCCTCGCTCTGCTTCGCGCCGACGGAGGACGCGGCAGACAATCTCCGCCGCGAGGGCAAAATGCCGGAAAGTATTTTCGTCACCGGCAACACCGCGATCGACGCGCTCTCGTGGAGCATGAAGCAAAAAGCGACCGACCTGCCGGCGATCCCCGACGGCAAACGGCTCGTGCTCCTGACCGCGCACCGGCGGGAAAACCTCCCGTCGCTCGAAGCGCTGCTCCGCGCGGTCCGCACCGTCATCGAGGAGACGCCCGATGCCTTTTGCATTTATCCCGTCCACCGTAACCCTGCCGTCCGGGGAGCCGCCGAAGCGGCTTTTGCCGGATGTGATCGTGTCGTGCTGACGGAGCCGATGGCGCTCGTGCCGTTCCAGCATCTTCTGTCCCGCGCCTACGTCGCGCTCACCGACAGCGGCGGTCTCCAGGAGGAAGCCCCTGCGCTCGGTGTTCCCGTCCTCGTCATGCGCGACGTCACCGAACGCCCCGAGGGCGTTCGCACGGGCTCGATCCGGCTCGTCGGCACCGCGCCCCAATCGGTCGCCGACGCGCTTCGCGAAATGCTGACGGACGATGAAATGCACCGCGGGATGAGCCGCGTGTCGTTCCCGTTTGGTGCGGGCGGCGCATCGGCCCGCATCGCCGACATCCTTGCCGCGTATTTCTCCGAATGAAACAGAATACCGTAAAGCCCCGCGCACGACGCGGGGCTTTTTTTCATATTCTGTACAGGAAGGAGATGATGACATGGCGAAAGAAGACACCGGCGCGGGGACGCTCCGCGTGCAGGTCCTGACGGCGAACGGCGCCTTGCCGGTCGTCGGGGCTACGGTACGGATCGGCAGCTTTTTACCGGAGACGGGCGCGGAAACCCTCTTCCGCACGCTTCTGACGGACGAGAGCGGTCTGACACCGATATTGACGCTGCCGGCACCGCCGCGGGCGGAATCGCTGACGCCGGATACGGTGCGCCCCTTTGCGCGTTACCGTGTAAGCGTCCTCAAAGCGGGCTACTACACCTCGGCGGACGCCGGAACGACGATCTTTGACGGGATCCGCTCGCTCCAGCCGATCTACCTCGTGCCGGAGAGCATGCCGGGAGGTGACGGCGCGTGACGGAGAACTATTTTCCCGTGATCCCGGAGACGATCCGCGTCCACCTCGGCGCGCCGGGTGAAGCGGCACCGAACGTCACCGTGCCGTTCCCGGACTACATCAAGAACGTCGCGTCGAGCGAGATCTACCCGACGTGGCCGGAGAACGCGCTCCGCGCGAATATTTTGGCCGAGGTCTCGTTCGCGCTCAACCGCGTCTATACCGAATACTACCGCAGCCGCGGGTACGATTTCGACATTACGAACTCGACCGCGAGCGATCAGGCGTACGTCGAGGGGCGCGACATCTTCGAGAACGTCTCGATCCTCGTCGATGAATTGTTCAATCAGTACATCACCCGCGAGGGCAGCGTCGAGCCGCTCTACGCGCAGTACTGCAACGGCTCGACCGTGTACTGCGAGGGACTTTCGCAGTGGGGCTCGGTGACGCTCGCGGAGGGCGGCGCGACGCCGTACCAGATCCTCATCTATTATTACGGCAGCAACATCAACATCATCCGCGACGTTGCCGTCGTCGGCGTCATGGAGAGTTATCCCGGACAGATCCTGCGGCTCGGCAGCGTCAACAACGACGTGCTCCGAATGCAGATCCGCCTTAACCGCATCTCGAAGAACTTCCCGGCGATCCCGAAGATATCGTCGCCCGGCGGCGTCTTCGGACAGGAGACCGAGGCGGCTGTCCTGAAATTTCAGGAGATCTTCTCGCTCGTCCCTGACGGGCTCGTCGGCCCCGCAACATGGTACGAGATCGTCAAAATGTACGCGAGCGTCAAGCGGCTCAGCGATCTGCACTCCGAGGGGATCCCGTTCGGTGACCTTGTCAACGCGTTCCAGACGACGCTCCGCCGCGGTTCCACGGGCACCGAGGTCATGGAGGCGCAGTATCTCCTCAGCTTCATCGGCAACTTCGTCGATACCGTCCCAACGCTCGCGCTCGACGGCATCTTCGGTCCGCTGACGGAGGCGGCGACCGAAGCGTTCCAGGCGACGTACCGCCTGCCCGTCACGGGCGTCATCGACCGGCCGACGTGGGAGAAACTCTACGCCGCCTACCGCGGGATGCTCGACAGCTTGCCCGACGACTATTTCGACTCCGGCACGCGGCCGTACCCCGGGATGCCGCTCCGAGAGGGCTCCTCCGGCGCGGACGTCATCGCTTTGCAAACGTATCTCAATTTCATCGCGGATACCTACCCCGCGATCCCGAAGACCGTCCCGGACGGCTTCTTCGGTCCCGGCACCACCGCCGCCGTCCGCGCGTTCCAGCGCCTTTTCGGTCGCGTCGTCACCGGCATCGTCGCCTCGACGACGTGGAACGCGATCACGGAACTGTACCGCACGCTGGCGGACGGCAGCGCCTCTTGAAGAAAAGAGAAGGGCACCGCCCTTCTTTTTTTGTCCGAAAGGTCAAAGATGGTCAAAAAGCGAGAAATCACGCGTTTTCGTGAGCAAACGGCGCAAAACGGCGGCAAAACGGCGCCTCACCGCCCGAAACGAGCCGGATTTGACTTTCTTTGACTTTGACTTTCTTTGACCTTTGCGGTATCATGGAGGTACAAAAAGGGAAGAGAGGCAAACAACATGCTGATTTCAGACGCGATCGCCAAAATGATAGAGGAAATGCTCGACGAAGGGGACGGCTCCGCGGAGCTCCGCCGGAACGACCTTGCCGCACAACTCGGTTGCGTGCCGAGCCAGATCAATTACGTCATCACCTCGCGTTTCACACCCTCCCGGGGTTACGTGACCGAGAGCCGACGCGGCGGCGGCGGCTATATCCGCATCGTCCGCGTGCCGATGGATCGCAGTGCCTATCTGATGCACTTCTTCCAGGCGGTCGGCGGCGAGCTTGACGAGGGAACGGCGCGCGCCTTTATCGGTGCGCTCATGGAGCGTGAGATCGTCTCGCCCCGCGAGGCATCGCTGATCGCGGCGGCGGTTGCCGGTACGTCGCTTGACGCCGTGCCGCAAAATCTGCGCGACGGCGTGCGCGCCGACGTGTTCCGACACATACTTCTCTCCCTGATGAGTTAAACTGTAACCGACCCGATAAAAGAAAGGATGATCGAAATGCTTTGTGAAAAATGCGGAAAAAATAAGGCGACCGTTTTCTACCGTGAGACGGTGAACGGCAAGACGACGAGCTGGTCTCTCTGCCAGGACTGCGCGGAGGTGCTCGAAAAGAAAGGCGATATCAAACTCGACACGGATAGTTTCTGGAGCGATCCCTTCGCCGACGTCTTCGGCGGCGGCCTTTTGCAGTCCTTCTTCGGACTGCCGGCGGCGCGGCAGATCGAGCGCGGCAAGAAATGCACGCTCTGCGGCGCGACGTTCGACGACCTCGTGCGCGAGGGAAAGGTCGGCTGCCCGAAATGCTATGAGATCTTCGGGGACGAGCTCGAAGACTCGATCCGCCGCATCCACGGCACCTCGTCCCACACGGGACGCGTCCCGTCGCGTCTGCGCGAGGGCTTTGACCGCAAAAAGAAGATCGCCGCTCTTGAGAAGGACCTTAAAACGGCCATCCGGGAAGAACGCTTTGAAGATGCCGCCGCGATGCGTGACGAGCTGAAAACGCTCCGCGACGCCGGCGAAAATGCATGAAGGAGGAAAGAACGATGATCTGGTTTGAAAATGACGGTCGCGACAAGGACGTCGTGGTCTCCACCCGTGTACGCCTCGCACGCAATCTCGAAGACTATCCATTCGTCTCCCGCCTCGACGAGCCCTCCCGCCGCGAGATCATCGGGCGGCTTGCCGCCGTCTATGACGGGAAGAACGGCTACCGGCAGATCGACTTTGCCGCACTCCCGGAGCAGGAGCGCCGCTCGTACAGCGAGCGTCACCTCGTCAGCCGCGAGTTCGCGGAGGACACCTGCCCCCGCTCGCTGTTCGTCTCCGAGAATGACGGCGTTTACGTGATGACGCCGGAGGAGGATCACGTCCGCATCCAATGCGTCATGTCCGGACTCGAACTCGACGAGGCGTACCGCCGCGCAGCGGCGGCAGACGACCTGCTCGACGCGGGCACGCGCATCGCGTACAGCGAAAAATACGGCTACCTCACCCATTGTCCGACCAACCTCGGTACGGGAATGCGGGCGTCCGTCATGCTTTTCCTGCCGGCGCTGACGCGCGCCGGGCAGATGCGCTCGCTGCAGAATCAGCTCTCGAAGATCGGCCTTACCGTCCGCGGCATGGGCGGAGAGGGCACCGCGGCTGACGGCTGCCTCTATCAGATCTCCAATCAGATCACGCTCGGTGTCAGCGAGGAGGAAACGCTCAAAAAGCTTGCCGACGTCACGGCACAGATCGTCAAGAGCGAGCGCGAGCTGCGCGGGAAAGTCACGGACGACGAGAAACTCGCCCGCCGCGACCGCTGCCGCCGTGCGCTCGGCACGCTGCTCTACGCGGAGGTGCTCTCCTCGCGCGAGCTGCTTGCGCTGTACGCAGACGTGCGTCTCGGCGCCGCCGTCGGCGACGTCGATACCAAGGCATGGGCGATCGACCGGATGCTTTTCACGTCGCTGCCCGCGACGCTCGTGACCATGGCGGAAAAGAAGCCCGTCTCGGCGCTCGAGCGGGACAAGTGCCGTGCGGAGAACGTCCGCCTCGCGCTTGCCGCCGAATGACTTTTCAACGAAAGAGATGATCCCAGATGAACATTTCGTTCACCCAGAAAGCACAGAACGCGCTCAGCCTTGCGCTTTATTATGCGGGTGATCTCGGCCACACCTACGTCGGCACGGAGCATCTGCTGCTCGGCCTTCTCGCCGAGCGTGACGGCATTGCTTCAAAGGTGCTCCGCGACCGCGGCGTGACGGATGAGGGTGTCCGCGCCGGTATCGTGAAAGCGGTCGGCATCGGTGAGCGCTCCGGCGTCAGCGCCAGAGACTACACCCCGCGCACCAAGCGCGTTATCGAGACCTCCGCGGCGCTTGCCGCGCAGAACGGCCACGGCTACATCGGCACGGAGCATCTGCTTCTTGCGATTACGGATGAGCCGGATTCCTACGCGGTGCAGCTCATCGCGGCCGAGGGCGCCTCGGTCTCCGAGATCCGCGACGATATCATTGCCTACTTCGGCAGCAGCGAGCGCGAAAGCGGCGAGCGCCGCCCCGGCGCCGGCAGAGCCGGCAGACCGGGCGACGGCAGCACCCCGACGCTTTCCTCCTACGGCCGCGATCTCTGCAAAATGGCGAAGGAAGGGAAGATCGACCCGATCATCGGGCGCGACGAGGAGACCGAGCGCGTCATCCAGATCCTGTCCCGTCGGACGAAGAACAACCCGTGCCTGATCGGCGAGCCGGGCGTCGGCAAGACCGCCGTCGTCGAGGGACTTGCTCAGCGCATCGTGGACGGCAGCGTGCCCGATACGCTCCGCGGGAAGACGATCTTCACGCTCGACCTCTCCGGCATGATCGCCGGAGCGAAGTACCGCGGCGAGTTCGAGGAGCGCATGAAGAGCGTGATGGAGGAAGTCTCCAAAAACAAGAACGTCATCCTCTTCATCGACGAGATCCACACGATCATCGGCGCGGGCAGCGCCGAAGGCGCTGTCGATGCGGCAAACATCATCAAGCCCGCCTTGGCGCGCGGCGAGATGCAGCTCATCGGCGCAACGACGATCGACGAATACCGCAAACACATCGAGAAAGACGCGGCGCTGGAGCGGCGCTTCCAGTCGGTCATGGTCGGCGAGCCCTCACCGGAGGACGCCGTGCTCGTGCTCCGCGGTCTCAGAGACAAGTATGAGGCGCACCACAAGGTCAAGATCACCGACGAGGCGATCGAAGCCGCGGTGAAGCTCTCCGTCCGCTATATCGGCGACCGGTATCTGCCGGACAAGGCGATCGACCTCATCGACGAAGCGTGCTCCAAGAAGCGCATCTCCGGCGCGGCAAAATCGCCCGCCGTACGTGATCTCGAAGCGAAGCTGAAGGCCGCGACTGCCGAAAAGGAGGAAGCGATCCTCGGCGAGGATTACGAGGGCGCCGCCGCGCTCCGTGATAAGGAAAAGAAACTCCGCGAGGCGCTCGACGCCGAACTGGGCAAGCCGACCGACGGCACGTCGCCGCTCGTCGTGACAGTCGACGACATTGCCGACGTCGTGACCGCGTGGACGCATATCCCCGTCAAGAAGCTTGCGGACGAGGAAGGCGAACGCCTCCTGCACCTCGACGAACTTCTCCGTGAGCGTATCATCGGGCAGGACGAAGCCGTTTCCGCCGACGAGGCGGGCGACCGCCTCCTCAACCTCGACGAGCTCCTGCGTGAGCGTATCATCGGGCATGACGAGGCCGTTTCCTCGGTTGCCCGCGCGATCCGCCGCGGCAGAGTGGGACTCAAAGACCCGCGCCGTCCGATCGGATCGTTCATCTTCCTCGGCCCGACCGGCGTCGGCAAAACGGAACTCTGCAAGGCGCTCGCGGACGTCATGTTCGGCGACGAGAACGCCATGATCCGCGTCGATATGTCGGAATATATGGAGAAGCACTCCGTCTCTAAGATGATCGGCTCGCCTCCCGGTTACGTCGGCTACGACGAGGGCGGACAGCTTACCGAAAAAGTGCGCCGCCGCCCGTATTCCGTCGTTCTGTTCGACGAGATCGAGAAAGCGCACCCCGACGTCTTCAATATGCTGCTGCAAATTCTCGAAGACGGCATCCTGACGGACGCACAGGGCAGGCGCGTCGATTTCAAGAACACGGTCATCATCATGACATCGAACTGCGGCGCGGGCGCGATCACGGAGCCGAAGCATCTCGGCTTCACGGCAGAGAGCGGCAGCGACGACAAGATGCGCGAGAACGTCATGGACGCTTTGAAAGGCACGTTCCGCCCGGAATTTCTGAACCGCATCGATGAGATCGTTGTTTTCAATAAACTCTCGGATGAGGATATCCGGAAGATCGCCTCGCTGATGCTCACGGAGCTTGCGGGTCGGATCGTGCAGAGCGGCGTTTCGGTCACGTTCGATGGGGAACTCGTCGCGCATCTCGCTAAGGTCGGCTTCGATCCCGTGTACGGGGCGCGGCCGCTGCGCCGCGCGATCGTGCGTTCGGTCGAGGATTCGCTGTCGGAAGCGATGCTTGCCGGCGAGGTCAAGCCGGGCGACACCGTCACCGCGAAGCTCTCAGACGGGAAGGTCGTCTACGAGAAAGCGTAAAACACAAGAAAAAGCCGCCCTTGGGGCGGCTTTTTTGTTTTGGATCAGTCCTTGCTGCTGGGATCGAGATTTTCGAGCGCGTACTTGCAGCATTGCAGTACCAGCAGATTGAAAGAAATGTCGTTCTTGACGGCGAGCCGGTTGAGCTCCTCGAAAAGCGGCTCGGTGAAGCGGATCGTGCGGCTGACATTGGCCTTTTTCAGATCACTGTCGATTTTGAACATAGTTATCATACCTTTCTTAAAATCAATATCTGATACAATACTATGCTCGAATTTCAAGTAAATATATAACCGAAAACGGTTGCATTTTGAAGGAGGGTGTGGTATGATACTGGTTAGGAGGGGATCGTATGGAATGCAGAAACGAGTTGTGTATCTATCAACAAAGAGGAAAATGTCTCCTTGATGAGATCACCGTGAACGAAGCGGGCGACTGCGAGTCGTGCATCATGGTGTCCCTGCCGGAAAAGACGCTTGCCCGGCGCAAAAAGGAAATGCGCGACCGGCTCGATGAAGATTGAAAAAACCAAAGCAGCCATCCCGAGATGGCTGCTTTGGTTTCTTATGGAGGTGATGCCGGGCATCGGTAGATATAATCAGTTTCAGTCCGCGTCGAAGTAGAAGAGGTCTTCAAACTTCTTATCCAGCGCGATGCAGAGCACCAGCGCCAGCTTGGCGGTCGGGCAGAACTGCCCTTTTTCGATGGAGCAGATCGTCTGGCGGGAGACGCCGACGAGCTCCGCAAGATCGCCCTGCGAGAGGTCTTTCTCCGCCCGTGCGACCTTGAGTCTGTTTTTCAGAACGAGTTCCGACTTCATCCGATCACCTCAAGAAGCCGAAGCACGTAGAGTACCGTGCAGCCGATCGAGATGAGACCGTAGAAGATCGAGAAGACGATCGCGTGACGGGAGTGAAGCTTCACGGCCTTGACGATGAACTCGCACGAAAGCATAGCGCAGTAAATCGCCCAATGGGAAAACGTGATATGATGCGTCAGGAAATACTCCAGAATCGTGAAAGCGAGACAGAAGATACCACCGACGACCGTCGCGATCAGCCCGGCTTTGCCGAGCACGTGAAGCGCGTATTCGTCGTTCGCCGCATTGTCTTTGCGGTTCTTCGCTAAGATTTCTTCTTTCTCCATGATCGGCTCCTTTTCTCTCTTGACGGTATCAGTATAGCATACCTCTCATAAGATGTCAAGTATATTTTACAAAAAAACTTGAAAACTTGATAAAATTTTTAGAACACTTGAATTTCTGACGGAAAGACTTGACGGCGGCGCATTTTCAACGGTAGATCTCACCCTCCCGGAACTGCCGCATGACCGTCTCGAACCAGTTGTCCTCGGACGGGATCGGCCGGACGGGCACCCATGCGGTGCCGAAAGAGATCCCGCTGCCAGACAGCGCGGAGACACGGCCGATCACACCGCGGTGTACCGTGTCGCAAACGACGCCGGAGGTGTCACGGACGAGGTCTTCCGCCGATTTGTCCGTGATGACGTAAGAGCCGCGCGATAAGCCGCCGTCCCGGACGTAGGCGAGGACCGACGCGAGCATCGCGGCGGACGTCACGAGCGAGTCGTAGTTGATCACGAGTTCAAGAAGCGTGAATGCGTTGTCTGCGGTGTTCTCCGTGAAGAAGCCGTCGATGCGGCATCTGAGCGTGGCAAGCGCCTTTTCCGCCGCGGCGGGATTGCGGAGGAACGCGCCGGAGGCGTCCATCAGCCGTCCGTTTTCGAGCCGCTTGGCGAGCGCCGGGCCGCGCCCCTCGCCGCCCGCGGAAAGAAGCGAGCAGTAGCGTTTCGTCAGCGTGAGCTGATCGGCTGTGACTTCCGTCGGCTCGCCGGTGTAGACCGCCGCAATGCGTTCTGCGGCACGCGCGGAACTGACCTGCGTGTCATTCAGGGCGCTGCCGCCTGGGCGCCGGATGCCGAAGACACCGCCGGCCTCGCCGACAGGGAAGAAGTGCCGGAGCGACGGCGACTCGAACCACACGTCGCTTTCCAGACCGCCGTTGCAGTGCTGGGCGCAGACGCCGACCTCGAGCATCTCGCACTCGAGATCAATGCCGTGTGAGAGGTAGAGCTGATAGGCCTGCTCGTTCATCTGGCGGAGGCGGACGATGGGCGTTTTGCCGAGGGACGCGCTGCTCTTGAGATAATCGTACGTTTCCTGCCCGACCGTGTCCGGCGTGATCGCCGTGAGCCCCGCGGGATTTTTTCGGAAGTCCATGTAGACGCGGCGCCCCTTCTGCCGCTCGCAGAAGACCGCGAGATCGACAAGCGACGAGCGCGCCCCGGCCGAGAGCTTCGCGGGATCGAACGGCCATTCGTAACCCTTGCGGAACGTGGCGGTCATACAGTCCGAAAGACGCGGAAAGACATCCGGTAGCAATTCGCGCTCGACGCCGTCCGCGTCTACGGAGACGTACCGCGGCAATACCTGCTGATACGAGCCGGAGACGTTCCAGCGGAACGAGAGCGACGCGAGTCCGTACTGCGACTCCGTCATGTTGACGCCCGACGCGCCCGCGAGCAGCGCCGTGCCGAGCGCACAGGTCTGGCTTTCGGGGTACACGCTCGTCGCGTAAACGGACGATGGCCCGCCGACGCCCCAGACGACGTTGACGGCTTCAATGACGGCAAGTCCGCGCGAGGGCGAAGTACCCTTCGTCGCATCAAACGCGACGGCGCCGGTGCAGCACCGCACGCCATTCGTTTCTTTGTAAAGAAGTTCGATGATCCGGCATCCGTCGAGGATCGGCACGTCCGCGGCGCGGACGGCTTTCTCGAGCGCTTCCGTCATGTATTTCGAGGTCAGAGGGCCGCACGAGGTCGCCCGGCACGATTCGTCGTGGCCGGTGCGGTAGCCGGTGTATTCGCCGAGGGCGCTGTGCGGGAACGGCACACCGAGCGAGACGAGCTTGAAGAACGAGCGCAGCGAGCCGAGCGCCTCGACGAGCGCGATGTCGCCGTGCATGGCGCCGCAGTCGAAATAGACTTCCGCCATCTTGCGCGCGCTGTCCGGCCGCTCTGCCGCGGTGGAGACCTTGTAATACGTCTGCTTGTCCGAGCCCGTGTTGCGGGACGTGCCCATCTTCATGCCCTCGGTCGCCAGAATGACGTCGGAAACGCCGAGTGAGGCGAGCGTGTGGGCGCAGTTCAGCGCGGCTGCACCGCTGCCGACGACGAGCGTGTTGCAGGTGTAGACGGGGACGGAAATCGTCTCTTCACCTGTCGGGAGGGAAAGCATCCGTGAGAAAACGGGAGTACGCATAGCGAAACCTCCGGAAAAGAAATTCAAATTGTAGGGAAAGGGCTTGCAAAACGGCAAGCAGTATGCTATACTGAATCACACGCCGGTGTGTTGGAATCGGCAGACGAGGTGGACTCAAAATCCATTGCCAGCGATGGCGTGCGGGTTCAAGTCCCGCCACCGGCACCATCGGCTGCGGCAATGCCGCAGCCGCTTCTTTATTGTAGCA
>JAKSPV010000024.1 GCA_024404475.1 Clostridia bacterium
CGCTCCGACCACGGAGGCACCGTCCACCGACGCTCCGACCACGGAGGCACCGTCCACCGACGTCCCGTCCGCTGAATAACGGAAACGAAAAACAGAAAAAGAAACCGGCTGCCCGATCGGGCGGCCGGTTTTTCGTTTATTCACTTGCGGCGCCGCGGTAGAGAGCGGCGAACGCCTCGTAGAACGCGGTGTAGAACGCTTCCTCGTCGGTGCCCTCCGGCTCCGCGGCGAATTTCGCATCCGCGAGCGTCTTGGCATACGCCGCGACCGTCATGTAGGGCGGCTCCTCCGTCGGCACGAACATTTCCGTGCGGGGATTGTCGCCGGACGCCTCCGTCAGAAGCAGTGTCTCGCCGTCAAACGAGACGAGCACCGCCTCGGTCGATGCCGCCGTCGTACAGACGGCGCCGTTCGGCAGGATGTCCGGCTGCGGCGTCAGCGTCAGCCGGTCGCCGGAGAGGTGCCAGATGATCGCCGTTCCGACGTAGTAGAGTTCCGGGAAAATCTCGCCGTCCGGTGCGCCGATCGAGAGGATCGCGCCCGTGCCGTCCCCCCGGAGAACGAGGATGACGTTGCCCTTGCCGAGCGACCACGCGCCGGGGAGCGACGCCGGGGTCTTATCGGCGGGACTTTCCGTCACGGTCGTTTCGGGATCCGGCCGGACGACCTGCGTCGTGCAGGATGCGAGCAGCATAAGGGCGGCAAGCACCGCGCCGAGTTTCAAAAGACGCATGGGCACACCCCGCTTTCCGTTTGTTCCGATATCTCCATTATACGTCGGGGAAAGCCGGATGTCAAGACGGCGCGTAAACAGAAAAACGCCGTTTCGGGGGCGCTTTTTCACGAGTTTTTGGGAAAAAGCCCTTTGCAAGCGCGGATTTGTGTGCTATAATAAAATGAATATATATGTAAACGGAGGCATTTCCCGATGGCGAACGAAAAACCGGTGGAGAACAGCTCCCGCCTCGGCAAGGTCGGCGGGCAGGCGGTGCTGGAGGGCGTTATGATGCGCAGCGGTACGGCTGTCGCGCTTGCCGTGCGTCAGGAGGACGGCGGCATCGTGCTGGACCGCAGTGAATTTACGTCCGTCCGCAAGAAACACCGCGTCCTGGACTGGCCGATCATCCGCGGGATCGTCAACTTCGTCGAGATGCTGAAGCTCAGCTACGCGACGTTGATGAAGTCCGCCGATCTGCTCGGACTGGAAGACGAGCTTGCCGCCGCGCCGGAAGGCGGGGAAACGTCCGCCGAGGACGAGGAAAAACGCCGCAAGAAAGCGGAACGTGCCGTCAAGATCACCGAGGTCGTCTCGCTCCTGCTCGGCGTGTGCCTCGCCGTCGGTCTCTTCGTCGTGTTGCCGGTGTACGCCGCGAAGCTCGTCAATTATCTGACGCCCGGCGTTGATATCGACTCGCTCTTCGCCGTTACCTCGCTCATCGAGGGCGCGGTGCGGATCGTGCTCTTCATCGGCTATATGCTCCTTATGACGCTCCTGCCCGATATGCGCCGCACGTTCGAGTACCACGGCGCGGAGCACAAATCCGTCTTCTGCTACGAATACGGCTGGGACATGACGCCCGCGAACGCGCGCCGCTGCACGCGGTTCCACCCGCGCTGCGGCACCAGTTTCATTTTCGTGATTTTGTTGATCTCTATCCTGATCGGTGCGTTCATCCCGGGTTCTCTCCCGAAGCTCGCGCGGATCGGGTGCAAGCTTCTGCTCGTGCCGCTGATCGTCGGGATCAGCTACGAGTTCATCATGTACGCGGGCAAGCACGACAACGCGTTCGTTCGTATCGTTTCCGCGCCGGGGCTCTGGATGCAGCGCATCACGACGAAGGAACCGAGCGACGACCAGATCGAAGTGGCGATCGCGGCGCTCAAAGCAGCGATCCCCGCCGACTTCCCCGAAATGGTCGGGGTGGACGCGCTGGACGCCGACGGCAAGCCGGTGAGACCGGAAACGGACGAGCCGTCCGACGGCGAAACGAAATGACCCTCCGCGAGATCGAAGAGGTGCTCCGCCGGAGCGGGGTGCCCGACGCGCGGTTCGACGCTTTGCAGCTCGCTGCGTCGTTCACGGGGCACTCGACTGCGTACCTCATGGCGGCCCGCGACGAGGAACTGTCCGGCATCGGGCTGGAGGCGGCCGTCCGCCGCCGCGCGGCGCGTGAGCCGCTGCAATACATCCTCGGCTGGTGGGCGTTCATGGGCGGCACGTACGAGGTCAGCCCCGACTGCCTCATCCCGCGTGCCGATACCGAGACGCTCGTCGAAGAGGCGCTGCGGCTCGTAAAACCGGGTGACAGGATCGCCGATCTCTGCACGGGGAGCGGCTGTATCGCCGTGTCCGTCGCGGAACGCGCGGACTGTACCGTGACCGCTGTAGAACTCTTCCCGAAAACGGCGGCGGTCGCTTCACGGAACGCGGAACGCCACGGCGTTCTCTCCCGCGTCAGCGTCATCGTCGGCGACGTCCGGCAGGACGTTTTCGGCAAAAACGACACCTTCGATCTGATCCTCTCGAACCCGCCGTACGTGACGGCGGACGAGATGACGGGGCTCGAGCCGGAACTCTCCTTTGAGCCGCGCGCGGCGCTGACCGACGGCGGCGACGGACTCTCGATCCTCCGCTCGATCATCGAAATTTACCCCGCGCACCTGGCACCGGGCGGCACGATGCTGCTCGAGCACGGCTCGGAGCAGGGCGCGGCGGTGCGCGATCTGGCAGAAAAACAGGGGCTCTCCGCGGAAACGATCCGCGATACGGCAGGACGGGAGAGATGTACCCGGATCCGCCGATAAAAAACGACAACGACAAAAGGGGGATCGGACGATGAAACAGATCCGGATCCTGGATACGACCTTGCGCGACGGCGAGCAGACGCCGGGCATCCACTGGGGCAAAACGCAGAAGGTGGAACTGGCCCGTCAGCTCGAAAAGCTCGGCGTTGACGTGATCGAGGCGGGCTTCCCGGCATCCTCCGCGGGTGACGCGGAGGCGGTCGCAGCCGTGGCAGAGGTCTGCCGGACGGCGGTCGTCTGCGCGCTCGCGCGGATGCGCCGGGAGGATATCGATGAGGCGGCAAAGGCGCTCCAAAGCGCCGCTCATCCGCGGATCCACATCTTCCTTGCGTGCAGCGACATCCACCTCGAACGGAAATTACATATCACCCGCGAGGAGGCGCTCCGGCGCATCCGGGACGGTGTGGCATACGCGAGGTCGCTCTGCGCCGACGTGCAGTTCTCCCCGGAGGACGCGACGCGCGCCGATCCCGATTTCCTGCTCGAAGCCGTCAAAACGGCCGCTGACGCCGGGGCTTCGACGGTGAACGTTCCCGACACGGTCGGCTATGCAATGACGGAAGAATTTGCCGCTCTGATCCGCCGCGTGCGTGCGGCGCTGCCGGATGAAGTCGCCGTCAGCGTACACTGCCACGACGACCTCGGCATGGCCGTCGCCAACAGCATCGCCGCCGTCGGCGCCGGTGCCGTCCAGATCGAGACGGCGATCAACGGTCTCGGCGAACGCGCGGGCAACGCCGCGCTCGAGGAAGTCGTCATGGCGCTCTCCGTCCGCGGAAAATATCTCGGCGCCGGAACGGGCATCCGCACCGAAGAGATCGTCCGCACGAGCCGTCTTGCCTCGTCGCTCGCGGGCATTCCCGTGTCCGTTACGAAGGCCGTCGTCGGCGCCAACGCGTTCGCGCATGAGTCCGGCATCCACCAGCACGGCATCATGGCCGACCGCTCGACGTACGAGATCATGGATCCCGCGTCGATCGGGCTCTCCGAGAGTACGATCCTGCTCGGCAAGCTCAGCGGGCGGCACGCCTTCGCCGAGCGCGTCACGCACCTCGGCTACTCGCTCGACGACGCCGCGACCGACGCGACGTTCGCGCGTTTCAAAGAGATCGCCGACCGCAAATCGAATGTGACCGACGATGACATCCACGCGATCGTCAACGAATACCTCGACGGCGTCTCAGGCGAATACCGGCTCGAACATTTCCAGATCCAGTCCGGCAACCACATCGACGCCATGGCGCTCGTGACGCTGCGGAAGACGTCGGACGGCATGGTGAAAACGGAGGCCGCGCCCGGCGGCGGCCCGATCGACGCCTCCTTCAACGCGGTCAACCGGATCGCCGGCGGCGAAGGACAGCTCCGGCTGGCGGCATACGACATTCACGCCGTCACCGAAGGCGCCGACGCACTCGGCGAGGTCAAGGTGCGCGTTACCTGCGGCGAGAGTTCCTACACCGGCCGCGGCGTCTCCACCGATATCATCAAAGCATCGCTGAAAGCGTATCTCAACGCGGTCAACAAGTGGCTCGCAAGCCGCTGAGCCGCGGGAAAGGCGGCAGGATCCGATGAAACTTGCCATTTACGATACCACGCTCCGCGACGGAGGGCAGGGCGCCGGCGTCTCCTTCACGACGGAGGACCGCGTGCGCCTTATGCACGTGCTCGACGGGCTCGGTATATCCTATATTGAGGTCGGCATGCTGGCAGCCAAAAGGGACGAGCCGGTGCTTGTCCGGCTGCTCTCCGAAAAACTCGCGAATGCGAAGACGACAGTCTTCGTCAATACCTGCCGCGTCGGGCAGGCAGCGGCGGAATCCGGCACGCTCGCGGCGGCCGCCGCGCTTCCGTCGGACGCCGTGACCGTCTGCGGCAAGGCGTCCGTCCGCCAGGTCAAAAACGTGCTCCGCACGACGGAGGACGAAAACCTCCGCATGATCGCCGATTCGATCCGGTACCTCGTGTCTTCCGGCAAGGAGGTCATCTTCGACGCCGAACACTTCTTCGACGGCTACGGCGACGACCCGACCTACGCCCTGCGCGTTCTTATCTCAGCCGCTGAGGCGGGCGCCTCCCAGATCGTCCTCTGCGACACGAACGGCGGGAATCTCCCTGACGTCATCGGACTTGCCACGGAGGCGGCCAAAGCGCACGTTTCCATCCCGCTCGGCATCCACTGTCACAACGACCTCGGCATGGCCGAGGCTTGCTCCCTTGCCGCCGTCCTCTCCGGCGCATCGTCGGTGCAGGGCACCGTCTCCGGGCTCGGTGAGCGGTGCGGCAACGCCAACCTCAACACGATGATCCCGCTGCTCCAGCTCAAACTCGGCTTTTCGTGCGTCCCGCCCGAAAAGCTCCGCGGGCTGACCGCCGCGGCACGCACTGTCTGCGAACTTGCCAACCGCACGTTCGACGAACGCGAGCCGTTCGTCGGCGGCTACGCCTTCACGCATAAGGCGGGCACGCACATCGACGGCGTCCTGAAACGCCCGGACGCGTTCGAACAGGTCGCGCCGGAGGACGTCGGCAACGCACGCAACCTCGTCGTTTCCGGTCTTGCCGGCAGAGCCGCCCTCATCGAGAAGATGACCGCGTACTGCCCCGACCTCGACAAGGACAGTGAGGAAGTCGCCCGTGCCGTCGAAACCGTCCGCGCCCGCGAGGACGCGGGATACACCTACGAGGACGCGGAAGCGTCGCTCGCGCTCCTCATCGGCGAGGTGCTCGGCCGCCGCCGCCGGTATTTCTCACTCGAGCGGCTGCAGGTCACCGTGGACGCCGGGGAAGAGTCCCACGGCTACGCGAGCGGCGCCGCCGCGATGGTCAAAATTTCCGTCGGAGACGGCGAGGAGATCGCCGCCGGCGAGGGTGTCGGCCCGGTCAACGCGATGGACGCGGCGCTCCGCCGCGCGCTCGTCCGCTTCTATCCCGCGGTCAGCCGCGTCTCCCTGACGGACTACAAGGTCCGCGTCATCAGCTCCGCCGCGACGGCATCGACCGTCCGCGTCGTCATCGAATCGACTGACGGTGTGCGCGTCTGGCGCACGGTCGGCGTCTCCGCCGACGTCATCGACGCCTCGTTCCAGGCGCTCCGCGATTCCGTCGAATATATGCTCAGTATCACAGAAGACAAATAAGACCGAAAGGCCTTTGGGAGTCCTTTATGAAGAAACTCACGCTCGCCGTCCTCTTCGGCGGCAAGTCCTCGGAGTACGAGGTCTCGCTGACCTCCGCTTCGGCCGTTCTTTCCAATCTTTCTTCGGAAAAGTACGATATCGTCCGTATCGGCATCACGAAAGACGGCGCATGGTACCGCTTTGACGGCCCCGTCTCCGCGATCGCGGACGGCTCCTGGTGCCGCGACACGTCGCGGCTCTCCCGCGCGCTCGTCGATCCCGCGCCGGCATCCCATGCCGTGTGCTTCCTTTCTCCCGACGGCAAGACCGAGACCTGCGCCGTTGACGCCGCGTTCCCCGTGCTCCACGGCGCGTTCGGCGAGGACGGCACGCTGCAGGGGCTTTTCGCCATGGCGGGCATCCCGACCGTCGGCTGCGGCTGCCTCTCGAGCGCACTCTGCATGGATAAGGCGATGGCGAAAGCCGTCCTCCGCGACGCCGGTGTTTTGCAGGCACGCGCCGTGATCGTCCGCGCCCGCGCTTATGCGGCCGATCCCGAAGCCGTCCTCGCTGACGCGTCCGTTTTCGGCTTCCCGGTGTTCGTGAAGCCGTCACGCGCCGGCTCGTCCGTCGGCGTCTCCAAGGCGTCGTCGTTTGAGGAGCTGCGCGGCGCGATCGAACTCGCTCTCCGCGAGGATGAGAAAGTCCTCGTCGAGGAAGCTGTCGTCGGCAGGGAAGTCGAAGTCGCCGTCCTCGAAGAGCACGGGAAACTGACCGTTTCGATGCCCGCCGAGATCGAGCCCGGCGCCGATTTCTACGACTACGACACGAAGTACAAGTCCGACGTGGCGAAGTTCTACATCCCCGCACGCCTGCCGGCGGAAAAAATTGACGAGGTGCGCGAAGTCGCCGCGAAGGTCTTCTGCGCGCTCGACTGCACCGGGCTCTCCCGCGTCGATTTCTTCGTCCGCGAAAACGGCGACGTTGTCTTAAACGAGGTCAACACACTCCCGGGTTTCACGCCGATCTCGATGTATCCGAAGCTCATGATCGCGGCGGGACTCACCTACGGCGAACTGCTCGACCGGCTCGTCACCGCGGCGCTCTGAAAAAAAGCGAAAAAATCCGCGTCGGGACTTTACAAGCGCCCCCTCGCGGTGATACAATACACATAGAATTTTTACATTCGGAGGAAACAGAAATGGCAAACTTTATCGTGGAAACCTCCGCGCGTCACATTCACCTGACGACCGCGGATATCGAAACGCTGTTCGGCAAAGGCGCCGAGCTGCATAACAAGAAGGACCTGTCCCAGCCCGGGCAGTTCGCCTGCGAGGAAAAAGTAGAACTTGTCGGCCCGAAGGGCTCGATCAAGGTCTCCGTCCTCGGCCCGGCAAGAAAAGCGACGCAGGTCGAACTTTCGTTCACCGACGCGCGCACGCTCGGCCTCAAGGACGTTCCCGTCCGCGAGTCCGGTGACGTTGCCGGCACGCCCGGCCTCCACCTCGTCGGCCCCGCCGGCGAAGTCGAACTCGCCGAGGGCGTGATCATCGCAAAGCGCCACATCCACATGACCCCCGCCGATGCCGAGGCGTTCGGCGTCACGAACGGTCAGATCGTTTCGGTGAAGGTCGATTGCGGCAACGGCCGCGCGACCGTATTCGGCGACACGGTCGTCCGCGTTTCCACGTCCTACGCGCTGGCTATGCACATCGACACCGATGAATGCAACGCCGCCGCCGCGTTCGGCACCGTCTACGGTGAGATCGTCTGAGCAATAAAGAAAAAGCCCCGGGCTCGCAGGAGCCCGGGATTTTTTATTTATCGACCTTGTCTTTCGAGAACGCCAGCGGCAGAAGCGCGCCGAGCGTCGTCTCTTCAAACGTCCCGCCGCCCGTGACCAGCAGGATCGGGAAATCCGCGGAGCAGAACTCCGCCATGACCTGCCGGCAGACGCCGCAGGGCGGGAACGCGCCGGTCAGAACGCCGCCCTTGCCGCCGGCGACGGCGATCATCGCAAAGCGGCGCTCACCCTCGCTCACCGCCTTGAAGATCGCGGTGCGCTCGGCGCAGACGGTCGTGGAGAACGAGGCGTTCTCAATATTGCAGCCGGTGTAGACCTTGCCGCTCTCCGTGAGGAGCGCCGCGCCGACGAGGCAGCCCGAATACGGCGCGTACGCTTTCTGCATCGCGGCGACGGCCGCGGCACAAAGTTCCTGTTTCGTCATGCGCTTCTCCTTTCAGCGGCGGATCTCGGCGAGGAAACTCCGTCCGTCCCCGCGGTAATCCGAGCCGAGATAGTCGGCGACGGTCGCGGCGATGTCGGCAAAGGTGTCCCGTGTGCCGTAGGCGCCCGGTTTGATATGCTTGCCTGCGACAAGCAACGGCGTGTATTCGCGGGTGTGGTCGGTGTCGTCGTCGCCCGGATCGCAGCCGTGGTCGGCGGTGATCATCAGAACGTCGTCCTCGCGCATCCGGCGCCGGAACGACGGGAGCCACTTGTCGAACGCGGCGAACGCCGCGGCGTAGCCGTCCACGTCCTGCCGGTGACCGTAAAGCGAGTCGAAATCGACGAGGTTGACGAAGCAGAGCCCCTCGAAATCACGATCCAAAGCGTCGAGCGTCTTCTGCATCCCGTCCTCGTTGCCCGTCGTGTAGACGTAGTCGGTGAGGCCGCGCCCGGCGAAGATGTCGTGGATCTTGCCGATGCCGTAGACCGTCTTGCCCTCGGCGGCGAGTGCGTCGAGCACCGTTTCGCGCGGCGGGGTAACGGAGAAATCGTGCCGGTTCGTCGTGCGGACGAAATTTCCGGCATTCTCGCCGATGAACGGGCGCGCGATGACGCGCCCGACGGCGTGCTCGCCCGTCAGAAGCTCGCGCGCCTTGCGGCAGATCGCGTACTGCTCTTCGAGCGGGACGACCGCCTCGTGCGCGGCGATCTGGAAAACGCTGTCCGCCGAGGTGTAGACGATCAGCTTGCCGGTCTTCATGTGCTCCTCGCCGTAGTCGCGGATCGCGTCGGTGCCGGAGTAGGGCTTGTTCAGAAGAACGCCGCGGCCGACGCGGCGGGAGAATTCGGCGATGAGGTCATCCGGGAAACCGTCCGGGTACGTCGGCATCGGGCGCGGGGAAACGATGCCCGCAATCTCCCAGTGGCCGATCGTCGTGTCTTTTCCGCGGGAACGTTCCGTCATGCGGAGCGCGGCGCCGCGGCGGCGTTTCGGACGGGGGATATAGTCCACGCCGTCGATCCAGCCGAGGCCGAGCTTGCCCGTGTTTTCCGCGGAAAAGAGAGAGGACTGCGAGATACGCCGGAGCGTGTTCGTGCCGACGTCGTCAAAGTCGGTCGCGTCCGGCGCGGCACCGCAGCCGAGCGAATCGAGAACGATCAGAAATACGCGCTTCATTTTAGGACCATTCCTTTCTTTGCATTTGTACCGGTGCTTCGCATTTGCCGCGCGTTTCGCGGCAAAAGGTACAAATGAGGATTGAAAGCAGCAGACTCTCCGGAGAGACTTGCTTTGCTTTCAATCTTTTTCACCATCCAGTTCTGCCGCCATGTCGAGCGCCAGTGTCACCATTTCGGAGAAGCCCGTTTCGCGGTCGGCGGCGGACAGGTGTTCGTCCGTCACGAGCTGATCGGAGACGGTGCAGATCGCGAGTGCGTTCTTGCCGGCACGGGCGGCGTTCATATAGAGCCCCGCGGCTTCCATGTCGACCGCGAGGATGCCCATGCGCTGCCACGCGGGCGTTGAGCGCATCTCCGGGGGCAGCTCGTCCTCGAACGTATAGAATGCGTCGGAGGAGAGCAGACTGCCGACGGCGTAGGACGCGCCGGATTTTTCGAGCAGGTCGGTCGCGAGCCGGAGCAGTTTGTAGGAGCAGACCGGCGCGAACGTGCCGGGCAGGTGGAACGTTTTCGCGTAATCGGAGTCGGTCGATGCGCCGAGCGCCACGACGATGTCGCGGAGGCGGAGCCCGGGCTGCATCGCACCGGCGGAGCCGATGCGGATGATATTTTCGACGCCGAAGACGTTATACAGTTCATTCGAGTAGATCGCCATCGAGGGGATGCCCATGCCGCTCGCCATGACGGAGACGCGGCGGCCCTTGTACATGCCGGTGTAACCCTCGACACCGCGGACGTTGTTGACGAGCCGCGCGTCTTCGAGAAACGTGTTCGCGATGAATCTGGAACGGAGCGGATCGCCCGGCATGAGGACGGTCTTCGCAAAGTCTTCCGGCTTTGCCTTGATATGAGGTGTCGGATAACCGGCCATTTCGTTTCTCCTTTCGCGGTCAGATGAGATGTTCTTTCTTGACGATCTTGACGATGCGGCTCGTGCCGAGACGGTCGGCACCGAGCGCCAGAAATGCCTCGGCGTCCTCGATGGACGAAATGCCGCCGGCGGCCTTGATCTTGACGTGCGGCGCGACGTTCGCGGCGAAGAGCGCGACGTCCTCGCGGGTGGCACCGCCGGTCGAGAAACCGGTCGAGGTTTTGATGTAGTCCGCGCCGGACGCGGAGACGATCTCGCACATTTTGACCTTCTCCTCGTCGGTGAGCAGGCACGTTTCGATGATGACTTTGAGCAGCTTGCCGCAGCAGGCGGCCTTGACGGCGCGGATCTCTTCGAGGATCTCGCCGTACCGCTTGTCTTTCAGCCAGCCGATGTTGATGACCATGTCGATCTCGTCGGCGCCGCTCTGGACGGCGTCCGTCGCCATAAAGCACTTCGCTACGGTCGTGTCGTAGCCGTTCGGGAAACCGATGACGGTGCAGACGGCGAGCCGCTCGCCGACGTACGCCTTTGCCTCGCGGACGTAGGACGCGGGGATGCAGACGGACGCGGTGCCGCAGCGGATGCCGTCGTCGCAGAGCGCGCGGATCTCTTCCCACGTTGCCGACGGCGACAGAAGCGTATGATCGACTTTCGATAAAATATCACGGATATCCACGGTATGCCTCCGAGTGTTTTTTCTTTATTGTAGCACAACGGTGCCGAAAAGAAAAGGGGCGCGGAAAAACTTTTCCCGCCCGGCGAGAAAGTGCCGCGAAATCGCGCATTTGACTTGATTTCCGCACAGTTTTCTGCTATACTGATTCCGTATAAAATGACAATCCCTTATTCTGCCCCGGGAGGGTGCTTTCGATGACTGAAAGACAGAAACATATCCGCAACTTCTCCATCATCGCGCACATCGACCACGGCAAATCGACGCTCGCCGACCGTATTCTGGAGTTTTCGAGCGCCGTTGCCAAGCGCGACATGGAGGAGCAGCTCCTCGATGATATGGACCTCGAGCGCGAGCGCGGCATCACGATCAAAGCGCGTGCCGTCCGCATCGACTACGAGGCGCCCGACGGGGAGACCTATGCGCTCAACCTGATCGACACCCCCGGGCACGTGGACTTCAACTACGAGGTGTCCCGCAGTCTCAACGCCTGCGAGGGTGCCCTGCTCGTCGTGGACGCGACGCAGGGCATCGAGGCGCAGACGATGGCGAACGCCTACCTCGCCTCCGACGCGGGGCTGGAGATCCTGCCCGTGATCAACAAGATTGATCTGCCGTCGGCGCGTCCGACGGAAGTACAGGAGGAGATCGAGGACGTCATCGGCGTGCCCGCCGTGGGCTGCCCGTGCGTCTCCGCCAAGACGGGGCTCAACATTGAGTCCGTCATGGAGACGGTCATCCGCGACGTGCCGCCGCCCGAGGGCGACGAGAACGCACCGCTGCGTGCCCTCATCTTCGATTCCGTTTACAACAGTTATCTCGGTGTCGTCGTGTATATCCGCGTCATCGACGGCACTGTCCGTCCCGGCGACCGCATCCGCCTTATGAGCACCGGCGCCGAATTTGACGTTGTGGAAACCGGCGCGATGCAGCCGTTTGGACTGAAACCCCTGCCGGAGCTTGCGGCAGGCGACGTCGGCTACATCACCGCGTCGATCAAGACCGTCTCCGAGACGCGCGTCGGCGACACCGTGACGCTCGCGGACAATCCGACGGACGCGCCGCTGCCCGGCTTCAAGCACGCCTTGCCGATGGTCTACGCCGGCATCTACCCGGCGGACGGCGCGCGGTACAATGAAATGAAAGACGCGCTCGAAAAGCTCCAGCTCAACGACGCGGCGCTCACGTTCGAGCCCGAAACTTCGATCGCGCTCGGCTTCGGCTTCCGCTGCGGCTTCCTCGGCCTGCTCCACATGGAGATCATCGAGGAGCGGCTCGAGCGGGAATTCAACCTCGACCTTATTACGACGGCACCGTCCGTTATCTATAAGATCGTCCGCCGCGACGGCACGGTGACGATGATCGACAACCCGTCGAGCTATCCGCCGCCGGACGAGATCGAGCACGCGGAGGAGCCCGTCGTCAAGGCGCTGATCATCACGCCGACGGAGTTCGTCGGCGGGATCATGGATCTCTGCCAGGACAGACGCGGCACGTTCCACGACATGAAATACCTCGATCAGACGCGCGTGGAACTGCACTATTCGCTGCCGCTCAACGAGATCATCTACGATTTCTTCGACGCGCTCAAATCGCGCAGCAAAGGCTACGCCTCGCTTGACTACGAGATGGCAGGGTACGAAAAGAGCGACCTCGTGAAGCTCGATTTCCTGCTCAACGGCGACATGGTGGATGCGCTGACGTTCATCGTCCACGCGGACAAGGCGTACGCGCGAGCCCGCAAGATCGCCGAGAAACTGAAAGACAACATTCCCCGCGCGCTGTTTGAGATCCCGATCCAGGCGGCGATCGGTAACCGCGTGATCGCCCGCGAGACGGTCAAGGCGATGCGAAAAGACGTTCTGGCGAAGTGCTACGGCGGCGACATCACGCGTAAGAAGAAACTGCTCGAAAAGCAGAAGGAAGGCAAAAAGAAAATGCGTCAGCTCGGCACCGTGGAGGTCTCGCCCGAGGCGTTCATGGCGGTGCTCAAACTGGACGACGACGAGAAATAATGCGGAAGGAGGCGCACGCAGCGTGACACGCAAAAAAGAAGTTGCCCGGCAGCCGCTCGGCATCTACGTTCACGTGCCGTTCTGCCGCTCGAAGTGCGCCTACTGCGATTTCTACTCGTTCAAGCCGACCGACGACGGGCTTCCGAAGCGCTACGTCGATGCGGTCATCTCGCACATGAAAAGCTACAAGAGCGGCTGCGAGGGCTACGCCCCCGACACCGTTTTCATCCGCGGAGGGCCGCGGACCGCGCCC
>JAKSPV010000025.1 GCA_024404475.1 Clostridia bacterium
CGAACTTCGCTCCGCGAAGCTCCCACAGCTGCTCTACCACTGAGCCACACTAGCACATTCGCAGTAATCGGGAACTCTCCCGAAAAGCGCTGTCGCTATTGTATCATAACACTTTTCAAATGTCAACACCCGAAGCAGATTTTTCTTTGTTTTTCTTCTGCTCCGGGTGTTATGTCGTTTCGTCTTCCGGCACGAAACAGCGGAATGCAAGCGCGTTATCCTCTGCTACCTCCGTTTCCGGCAAAAGGAAGAATGCATCCTCTGCGAAAACGTCGCCGCTGCCCGTCAGGTGCATCTTCTTCGTGAACGCGCCGCGCAGTACCGCGATATGGATGTGCGCGCCGGACGCGTTGCCCGCCGTGCCCATGTCGTAGAAATACTGCCCCTGCATGATGACCTGTCCGACCGAGAGATCGCGGATCGAGTCGTCGTGCATGAAGATCACCGTCATGTAGTCCAGCGTGCCGTCCGCGTACAGAACGGGTTCGCAGCTCTGGATCCACACGGCGTTGCACGCCTCGTAGGCCGTGTCGATCCGGACGACCTTCGCCGTGAACGGGGCAAAGGCACGCTTCCCGGGGATCGTCACGTCGATCGCATTCTGCTCCGCGTGCGAGTAGCCGTCATAGGCCCCCTGCGTGATCCGCACGGTCGGCGCCGGGAAGATCGCGACCTCCGCGCCGTCCTCGTCGATCGCGCCGCGGCGCGTCAGCGAAAAGACCTGTCCCTCCGGTGCGGAGCCGAGCTCCGCAAGCGCGAGCTTCACGTTTTTGCCGGGCTCGCCCGAAACGGTCAGACAAAGCGACGGATCCTTCGCCGAAAGGAAATACCACTCGTCCTCGCCTGCGCTGCGGAGATAAAACGCGAGCGCATAGGACGAGGTCGGCTTGTACAGCGCAAGGTACCCTTTTTTATGGAAGCCGAGCACGCGGTTGTAGCCGCCCTTGCTCGCCGCACAGTAGACGAGATATGTCCCGTCCTCCTGCAGTTCGAAGCGGAACGTCTGGCTGGAATCGCTCGTTGCACCCCAAAGCGGCACGGCAAGTCCGTCAGTATCGGTGTTTTCCTTGTTCATCAGCGCGTTCAGCTGCCACTCGGGCGCCGAGGTCAGCGCGATCGAAAAATACCCCGCAGCGGGTCCCTCCGTCTCGTAGCCGGAAGCCCAGAGATACGTATCGACCGTGTAGGTGTCCGGCTCGCGGAGAAGCACGGACACGTCGCTCTCCGAGAGAACGCCGTCTTCCATGAGGCGGTCTGCCGGGCAGACGCCCGAGGCGTCCGTCGTGTCGAGTGCGCGGAAGAACAAGAGCGCGGCGTCGCCCCACGTGAGCGGCGCGTCCGCGTCAAAGCCGTCTATCCGGAGCGTCCGGCAGGCGGCAAGCGCCGCCGCGTCACGTCCGACGTCGGAATCCGGCATCGGGTAACCGAAGATACGGACGAGGAGGCACGCGGCTTCGCCGCACGTGACCGTCTCTCCGTCGAGCGTAAAGCCGGATCCGCGCCAGAAAGAGAGCGCGTCCTCTTCCGTTTCAAAGGCAAGTCCGGCAAACCGCGCCGCAAGGCGGGCAAACCCGCCGGGCGTCACCGGACGGAGAAGCGACGAGAGCGAAACGTCCCGGTCTTCCGAAAAGCCGAGCGCGGAAAGGCGGCGCGCCGCCTCGCGGCGGCCGACGCCGACAGAGGCCTGCCAGAACGACGGGAGCCGGCCGGACAGCGTGTCGCCGACCTCGACCGCCGCACCGGCGGTATGCTCGGCAAGGTCAGCGACGGAGGCGTCTGCCGGACGCGCGAGCAGGAAAGCGGAAACGACCGCAAGAGCCGCTGCAAGGATGACCGTAAACCCGAAACGCACCGGAAACACCTCCCTTTTCTGTCATTTGATTTCATTATACATTTCTTTCCGCCTCTTGTCAAGCGGGCTGTTTTGCGGTAAAAAACAACCGCCGGTTGTTGCGCGTCGGAAAAAACTGTGATAAAATAAAAAAAAGGGGGCGGTTTCCGCAATGGCTATCAAGGATTCGATCTACAAACTCCGCTCGGAGGCGCATCTTTCGCAGGCAAAATTCGCCGCGATCTGCAGCGTTTCCTCGCAATCCGTACAGAAATGGGAGTCCGGCGCGTCCGAGCCGACGCTCGACAAGCTGATTCTCATCGCGCGCCGCTTCGGCGTGTCACTCGACGCGCTCGTGCTCGATCGCGGCGGCCGCTCGATCGAAACGATCATCGCCGGCGGCAAGCTCCGCCCGCACTATGAGCATCTGCACAACTGGGAGTTGTACTCCGCCTCGCTCCGCGAGGAGTTCCGCCAGTGCACGGACGAGGGGCTCGACGTTTCGGCATACGCGGACGTTTTCGAGGCGGTCAGCCGCATGCCGGTCGGCGAAGCACGCGAGGACATGGCGGACGTTCTGTTCCGGCTCGTGCAAGGTGCTCCCGTCCGTCCCGACTTTCCTTATGAGGAGCCCTCGACGCTCGACGGGATCCGCCGGCTCTCTCACCCTGTCACGCTCACGGGGAGCCGTCCCGATGACGAAACGTTCTTCCGCAAGGTGTACGGTGCATGGGTCGGCCGCGTCGCCGGCTGCGTCGCCGGCAAATCGGTCGAGGGGATGCGGACGAACGAGCTCGTGCCTTTCCTCAAAATGACGAACAATTACCCGATGCACCGCTACATCCGCCGCGCGGATTTCACCGATGAGGACGTCGCGGGCTTCTCCTATGATCTGACGATCACGCCGTATCCCGACCGTTTCGACGGCGTGACGCCGCCGGACGACGACACGAACTACACCGTCATGGCATCGGAGCTGATTGAGCGGTACGGCCGCGATTTCACGCCTGCGGACGTCGCGCATCTGTGGCTCGACAGCCAGAAGAAGGACGCCTACTGCACGGCAGAGCGCGTCGCGTTCTGCAACTTCGTCCGCGGTTACGAGCCGCCGGCTTCGGCGATCTACAAAAATCCGTTCCGCGAGTGGATCGGCGCCCAGATCCGCGCGGACTATTTCGGCTACATCAACCCGGGCAATCCGTCGCTGGCGGCGGAAATGGCCTTCCGCGACGCGTCGATCTCGCACGTGAAGAACGGCATCTACGGAGAAATGTTCGTCGCGGCGATGCTCGCGGCGGCGGCCGTTTCGGATGACATGCACGAGATCATCGCGGCAGGGCTCGGCGAGATCCCGGCGACCTCGCGGCTCCATAAGGCCGTCTCCGGCATCGTGTCGCTCTACGACGGCGGCGCGCCGCGCGAAGAGGCGTTCCGGCGCATCCACACAATGTACGACGAGTACACGAACGACGGCTGGTGCCACACGATTCCGAACGCGATGATCGTCGTCGCGTGCCTGCTCTACGGCGGCGAAAACTTCGGCCGCTCGATCGGCATGGCAGTCGAGACGGGCTTCGACACGGACTGCAACGGCGCGACGGTCGGCTCGATCCTCGGCATGAAGAACACGATCGCTGTGATCGGCGAGGAGTGGCGCGCACCGCTCTGCGATACCCTCCGCACCGACATTCACGGCGTTCCGGTCGTCTCCCTCACCGAGATGGCCCGCCGCACCCTCAGGCACGCGAAGTAGGAGACGCGAGGGTGGCGCTTTTGCAAGAGCGCCACCCGACCCCGAAAAACTAAAAGAAGGGTTCTGCAGCCCCATACAGAAAAGACAAACGAAAAGCCGCACCCGGAACGGGCACGGCTTTTCTCTATCGGTGCGGTGGGAAAATTGACAAATTACTCTGTCCGGAGAGCAACGACGGGGTCCTTGTTGGCGGCGATCTTCGCAGGAACGAGGCCTGCGATGAAGGTCAGGACCATACTGAGCACGACGAGGAGCACGCCGCCGAGCACCGGCAGCACGGCATTGACCGAATAGACGCCGGAGAGCGCGTGGACGATCGCGTTGATCGGCAGGCAAAGCACGATCGTCGCGACGATGCCGATGGCGCCGGCGCAGAAGCCGACGATGAGCGTCTCCGCATTGAAGACACGGGAGATGTCGCGCTTCGACGCGCCCATCGCGCGGAGGATACCGATCTCCTTGATCCGTTCGAGAACGGAGATATACGTGATGATGCCGATCATGATCGACGACACGACGAGCGAGATGGAGACGAATGCGATGAGGACGTAGGAAATGACGTCGATGATCGTCGTCACGCCGCTGAGGAAAATGCCGATCATATCGACGTAGTGGATCTTCTGCGCGTCATCGGCCGCGTCGTTGTACGCATCGATGAAGTCCTGCAGCGCGTCCTTCGACGCAAAATCCTTGGCGTAGAGGTTGATCGTCATCGGCGACGCTTCGTCGACGAAGCCGAGCTTTTTGACGTTCTCGGCGTAGGTCGCCGAGGTCGTTTTCTGGAACATCGAGACCATGCGGTCAAACGTTGCGGCGTCGAGCGACGCGAAAACGCCGACCAGCATCTCGTCCGAGACGAGCGAGACATCCATGCCCATCTGCTGCGCAATATAGGAGCGGAGCATCATGCGGCTCGCGTCATCAAGCGACGCGACGAATTCCGCCGCCATGTCGGGTGTATAGACAACCGTCTCGAACGGCAGGCCGCTGAAGACGTCCACGTCCGGCGTCGCGATCTGCTGCTTCGTCAACTCGCTCGCGGCGCACTGCGCGCGGATCATGTCGCCGAGCGAGCTGCGATACGCGATCGTCCCCGTGATCGAGGTTGCAACGGCGCCCTCCGACTTGCGGATGATGCCGCTGATGTGCACCGGCACACCGTTCTCTTTCGCAAAGGATTCCTGATCGTAGTCGTCACGGAGACGGACGTCCTCCCAGACGGGGTACGTCGCGCCGTCCTTCTCATACATCCGGCCGGTCTTCACGTAGAATCTGTCGTTCGGCACGACGTAGAACGTCATTCCGAGGAAATCGTCGTAAGTGTACGAGGACTTCGCGCTGTGGTATTCGCCGCCGGTCATGACAGTCGTCATCGCGTCCGCCAACGTCTCCTGGTCTTCGAGGCCGAGGATGAACGCCACCATGTTCGAGATCGAGTTGTTGTCCCGGATGACGAGCATCACCTCGTCGGACTCGGTCGCCCAGTCGCCGGCGATCACGTCGTACTGCGCCCGGAGCAGCTCATCGTTGTCGAGCATTTCAGAGAAGATGTTGAAACTCCCCGCGAAATCGGCCGCGCCGGAATAGTTCTGCATCATCGAGATCATCGACGAGAAGCTCTCGTCCATGTGTTCGAACACCGTCGTCGGGTTGATGCGCGTCTTGCCGTCGCCGGAGTAGATCTGCATATCGAAATGGTATTTGTACTGGATATCGCTGATGAGCGGTTCGAGCTCATCCATGTGGCTGTCGATATACGCCTTGAACGATTTGAGGTCGTTCGTCGAGGTCGAGTACATCGCGCTCATCATCTGCGCGAGGGAGTCGTCCACGTAGATCGTGCCTTCGGAGTCGCGGTGCTCTGCGGTCTCCTTGCCGCTTTCGACCATCGCGCTCATCAGCGCGGAATAGTCCTGCGTCGTTTCGTTCAGCGCGATCGGGTAGGTGGAGAGCGTGTCTTCCTGCACGCGGTCGATGTAGTTCTGGATGCCGTTCGAGAGCGACAGGATCAGCGCGATGCCGATGATGCCGATGCTCCCTGCGAAGGACGTCAGGAACGTGCGCGTCTTCTTCGTCATGAGGTTCTGCATCGAGAGCGAAAGCGCTGTCGCAAGCGACATCGAGCGGCGGCGTGCCGCTTTCTTTTTTGTTTTTTTGTCGCCGGCAGGGGACGCGGCGGCGGTCTTTTCCCGCTCGGCGGCGAGTTCCTCTTCAGTCATCGGCGCGGAGTCGGAAACGAGCCGCCCGTCGAGGAGGCGGACGATACGCGTAGAATATTTCTCCGCGAGTTCCGGGTTATGCGTGACCATGATGACGAGCCGGTCTTTCGAGATCTCTTTCAGAAGATCCATGACCTGCACGCTCGTCGCGGTGTCAAGAGCGCCGGTCGGCTCGTCGGCAAGCAGGATCTCCGGGTCGTTGACGAGGGCGCGGGCGATCGCCACGCGCTGCATCTGACCGCCGGACATCTGGTTCGGCTTCTTTTTGAACTGCTTTGTCAGCCCGACCTTACGGAGGGCTTCCTCGGCACGGCGGCGCCGCTCGGCCTTGGAGACACCGGAAAGCGTCAGCGCGAGCTCGACGTTCGCGAGCACCGTCTGATGCGGGATGAGGTTATAGTTCTGGAAGACGAAACCGATCGAGTGGTTGCGGTAGGTATCCCAGTCCGCGTCGCGGTAGCGTTTCGTGGAAACGCCGTCGATGACGAGATCGCCCGCGGTGTACTGGTCGAGGCCGCCGACGATATTGAGCAGCGTCGTTTTGCCGCAGCCGGACGGGCCGAGGATCGAGACGAACTCGCTGCGGCGGAACGCGAGGTCCACGCCGTCGAGCGCACGGACGACCGTGTCGCCGGTCTTATAATCTTTGACGATTTGTTTCAGTTCAAGCATACGAAGTAATACCTTCCCGCGTGATAGATCAGTATCTTATAGGATACCACGAAAATATGAACCGGTGATTAACCGGATGTGACGGACAGATGATTTTTCAAAGCAAAGCCGTGAGCGATAAGCTCACGGCTGCCGTTCTGCTATGTAGCGGAAATTACTGCTGCTCGCCCTCGAAAGAAGCGAGAGCTGCGGGATCGTCGGTGGAGAAAGTAGCAGGTGCTTCTGCCTCGGCGGCTTCAGCAGCGGCTTCCTTCGCGACTTCCTCGATCAGGGCGCGGATGGAGAGGCTGATCTTGTGCTTCTCGTCGTCCACGGCAACGATCTTCGCGTCGACTTCCTGGCCGACGGAGAGAATCTCAGACGGCTTCGCGATTTTGTGGTCGGCGATCTGGCTGATGTGGATCAGGCCGTCAGCACCGGGAACGACTTCTGCGAAAGCACCGAAATCAGTGAGGCTGACGATCTTGACGGTCGCCACGTCACCGACGCTGTACTTCTGATTGAAGACGTACCAAGGATCAGAATCCGGCGTCTTATAGCCGAGGGAGATGCGGCCCTTCTCGCGGTCGAAGCTCTTGACGAAGACGCGGAGGACGTCGCCGACCTTCACGACTTCGGCAGGATTGTGGATACGGCGCCAGGACAGCTCGGACACGTGGACCATGCCGTCAACGCCGCCGAGGTCGACGAACGCACCGTAGGGAGTCAGGCTCTTGACCGGGCCCTCGAAGAATTTGCCTTCCTCGACGGTGTCCCAGAAAGCGGCTTCCTTCGCGCGGCGCTCCTCCTGGCGGACCAGGCGGATGGAGCCGTACGCTCTCTTGCGGTCTTTCTTGATCTCGAAGATCTTGACCTTCTGTTCGGTGCCGAGAAGGACGTTCATGTCGCCGTCCTTCGGGATACCGGTGTGGGATGCGGGGACGAACACCTTGACGGAGTCGATCGAAACGATCACGCCGCCCTTGGTGATCTCAGTGACTTTACCCGAGAGAATCTCGCCGGATGCTTCTGCGTCAACAATTTTGATCCAGTTGGATTCGGAGTCGGCTCTGGTCTTATCGAGCGTCGCGATACCGTCAATATCGCTGACTTTGATGACCTTTGCCTTGATGACGTCACCGACCTTAAACAGGTCCGTCAGTTTTGCCTGCGGATCGTCGGTCAGCTTATCGCGAACGATAACACCGGTGGCTTTCGCACCGAGGTCAAGGTGTACTTCATTACCGGAAACGGACGTGATGACGCCCTCGACGATATCTCCTGAATTTAAGGTTTTAAAGGATTGTTCGAGCAACTCTTCAAAGTTTTCCATTTGCTCACTCATGGCTTCTTTTACCTCCTGTATTAAACTGCTGGGTGTTGACGCACCCGCAGTAATGGACACGTGATCCGTCCCGTGGACGGTAACGGCGGAAACGTCCTCCGGCCGTTCGATGAGATACGTCCGGGGACAGATGGCGCGGCAGAGCTCCGAAAGCTTCACGGTATTCGAGCTCGACCGGCTGCCGATGACCAGAACGACGTCGGAAGAGCCCGCGAGACGAGCCGCCTCCGCCTGTCGATTTTCAGTCACACTACATATTGTATCAAAAATTATGGCGTTTGTATAGTCCTTTTTGAGAATTTCCCAAGATTTTTTCCAATCCTGCACGTTATGCGTGGTCTGGACGGCCATCGAGACGGTCTTTCCGACCATCGCACGGCCCTCCGGGGAGGCGAGAAACGTCCCGAGCGCCGCGGCGTCCGGCAGAACGTGCACCTCGCCGGTGCAGCAGCTCAGAACGCCCTTCACCTCGGGATGATCGGCCTGCCCGATGAGGAGCAGTACCTTGCCCTCGCCGCACGCCGAGGCGGCGATCCCGCGGAGCTTGCCGACGTAGGGACACGTCCCGTCGAGAAGATGCAGCGTCGGGCAGCGTGCCGCCGCATCGCGCAGGGCTTTGAGCCGCTGTTCGAGCTCGCCGTGTGCGCGGATGAGCACCGTTGCCTCTTCGCCGCCGGCAGCGAGCGCCTCGACGGCCGGGATCTCCTCCGCCGTGATCTCCCGCATGCCGAGCGAGCGGAGATGTTCAAGATAGATGTCGTTGTGGACGAGCTGGCCGAGCGTGTAGAGCCGGCAGCCGTCCCGCAGCGCCTTTTCCGCGAGGTCGGCGGCCCGGCGGCAGCCGAAGCAGAAGCCGGCGTTTTCCGCCACCGTGATCCGGTTTGTCACTTTTCCGCCCCGCTTTCTTCGCCGAGCGAGCAGATCGTATCAAAGATCTGCTCCGACGCACGTTTGTATTCGGCCATGCCGCCCTTCTCGAAGCCGAGCGACGAGGCCGGGATCGGTTTCCCGATAATGACTTCCGTTCTCCGGAAGAAACGGACGTGGTTGTTTTTCGCCTTGATGAAGACGGGCAGAACGTCCGTCCGCGTGTGGTAGGTCATCATGCCGATGCCGGCGTGCACGGCGGAATCACGCGGATCCTCGCCGCTGTGGCGCGTTCCCTCCGGAAAAATGCAGACGACCTCGCCGCTTTCAATGAGATGCATCGTCTTCCGTACCGCCGCGGCGTCGCATCCGCCGCGGTCAACGGGGAAAGCACCCATTTTGCGGAAAAACCATGCGCCGATCTTCGTTTTGAAGATTTCCTTTTTCGCCATGAAGCGGATGCGTCGCCAGAGGAAGCCGTACAGCACCACGACGTCGAGCATGCTCGTATGGTTCGCGGCGAGCAGAAAGCCGCCCTTCGGCACGTTTTCACGGCCGCGCACGCGCACGCCGAGCAAAAGGCACAGCGGTGTCCGGAACAAAAGGTACAAAACGCGGAACATCAACATTCTACCTCGTAAGACGCGGGAAAATCAGAAAAGTTCCCGCTTTTTTGCAATGATTTCGAGTGCCTCGCGGAGCGTGTCCTCGGGCTCGTAGCCGGAATTGTCGATCACGACGGCGTCCTCTGCCTGCCGGAGCGGCGCCACGTCGCGGGACGCATCGTTCTCGTCGCGTTTCATAATATCGCGGAGCACGTCCTCGTAGACGGCATCCTCGCCGCGGCCGAGCAGTTCCTCGTAGCGGCGGCGCGCCCGTTCCTCGGGTGAGGTTTTGAGGAAAATTTTGACCTCGGCGTCGGGGATCACGACCGTGCCGATGTCGCGCCCGTCCATGACGATCCTGCCTGCGGCGGCCATCGCCTGCTGCTGGCTCGTCAGGAACGCGCGGACGGCGGGGATCTTCGACACGAGCGACGCGTACATCGAGATCTCCTCGGTGCGGATCAGCGAAGTGACGTCCTCACCCGAGAGCAGGACGATCTGTCCGTTCTCTCCCATTTCCAGTCCGACCGTAATGTCGGGCAGAAGCGCCTCAACACCGGCGGTGTCCTCGGGCGAGACGTCATGCCGCCGGACGTAGAGTCCCACGGCGCGGTACATCGCGCCGGTATCGACGTAAACAAGTCCCAGTTCGCGCGCGATCTTCTTGGCGAGGGAGCTTTTGCCGCTGCCGCTCGGCCCGTCGATCGCGATCCTGATATTCCCGTTCATTTTCTTCTCTCCTTTTTTCTGTTCCTCCGCCGCGAATGCGGCGGCGCCCTCACCGGCGGCACGGCCGGTGGCAAATGCGATCTGGAGATTGTACCCGCCCGTCTTGGCGTCGAGGTCGATCACCTCGCCGGCAAAGAAGAGCCCGGGCACGGTCCTGCCCGCCAGCGCTTTCGGCTCAAGCGCCGTCACCTCGATACCGCCCGCGGGGACGCTCGCCTCGTCGATCGGACGGAAACCCGTCGGCGTCAGCGGGATCGCTTTGAGCAGGCGGCAGAGCCGCTGCCGGTCCTCGCGCCGGATCCCGGCGCATTTGAGCCGCGGGTCGATGCCGCTCTCGCGGACGACGTAGGGGATCATCGACGCGGGGAGCAAGCCCCCGAGCGAGTTGCAGAAATCGCGCGTCGCGTTTTCCTTCAAATCGCGGCAGAGCCGCTCGTCAAGCGTCTTTTCGTCAAGCGCGGGCTTCATGTCGATGAAAAGCCGATACGACGGGACGGGATTTTCCTGCATGTGTGCCGACGCGGAGAGCGCCAGCGGCCCCGTCACGCCGAAGTGCGTGAACATCATCTCGCCGAGTTCGGAATAGACTTCTTTCCCGTCCGCGTCCCGGACGGTCAGCGTGACGTTGCGGAGCGAGAGCCCCATCATCTCCGAGACGTCCTCGGCGGTGCAGATCGGCACGAGCGAGGGCGAAAGAGGCGTTACGGCCACGCCGCAGTCCCTTGCCATCCGGTAGCCGTCGCCGCGTGAGCCGGTCGCGGGATAGGAAAGCCCGCCGGTCGCCACGATGACGGCGCGAGCCGCAATGTGCTCACCGCTCTCGGTCAGAACGCCGGAGACGGTTCCTCCGTCACGGAGGATCGTTTTCACCCGGGCGTGAAGGACGCGGACGCCGCTCCCACGGACGTCCCGCACCATCGCCTCGGCGATGTCCGCCGCCTTGTCGGAGACGGGAAAGACGCGCCGGCCGCGCTCCGTTTTGAGCGGGACGCCGAGCGCTTCAAAATATGCCATCGTTTTCTCGGGCGGGAAGCGGAAAAGCGCGCTGAACAAAAACTTGCGGTTCCGCGTCACGTACCGAAGCATTTCGTCGGGCGGACAATCATTCGTCACATTGCAGCGGCCCTTGCCCGTGATGCGAAGCTTTCTGCCTAGCCGGTCGTTCTGCTCGATGAGAATGACTGCGGCGCCTTTTTCTGCGGCCGTCACCGCCGCCATCATGCCGGCAGGCCCGCCGCCGACAACGGCAACGTCAAACGTCTCCTGCACGCGTCTCACCTCCGCTCCCATAAACTACATATTAGACCAGTATGATTATAGCACATCGGTACCGTCCCGTCAAGGCGGCCCGGAGCCTAAAAATTTCGTTTTTTCGTTGACAAGCGTCCGGCGCGGTGCTATACTTATTTATTATTATTGATTTTCCCGCGATCTCCGCGGAAAGAGAGGCCCCGCTATGAAAGAAAAACTCCGTGCAGGCATTATCGGCGCGACCGGCATGGTCGGACAGCGCTTCATCACGCTCCTCTCGGAGCATCCGTATTTTGAGATCACCGCACTGCTCGCGAGCGGCCGCAGCGCCGGCAAGCCGTATACCGAAGCCGTCGAAGGCCGCTGGAAGATGCAGACGCCCATTCCCGAGAAAGTGGCAAAGATGCCTGTTCTCGACGCTGACGACGTGGATACGGCGAAGTCGCTCGTTGACGTCGTTTTCTGCGCAGTCAACATGAACAAGGCCGACATCCTCGTGCTCGAAGAAAAATACGCGAAGGCGGAGATCCCCGTCATCTCGAACAACTCCGCGAACCGCTGGACGCCCGACGTCCCGATGGTCGTTCCGGAGATCAACCCGGAGCATCTCGAAGTCATCGCCGCACAGAAAAAACGCCTCGGCACAAAGCGCGGCTTCATCGCCGTCAAGCCGAACTGCTCAATCCAAAGCTACGCGCCGGCGCTGACGCCGCTGCGTAAATTCGGCATCCGCGAGGTCGTCGCCACGACCTATCAGGCGATCTCCGGCGCGGGCAAGACGTTCCGCGAGTGGCCGGAAATGATCGACAACGTGATCCCCTACATCGGCGGCGAGGAAGAAAAATCCGAAAAAGAGCCGCTCCGTCTCTGGGGTACGGTCGAGGACGGCAAGATCGTCCCGGCAACGTCGCCGCTCATCACGACGCAGTGCATCCGCGTCCCCGTCACCGACGGGCACACCGCGGCGGTCTTCGTCCGCTTCGACGAAAAGCCGACCAAGGAGCAGATCCTCACCGAATGGAAGAACTTCCGCGGGCTGCCGCAGGAGCTTGCGCTCCCGTCCGCGCCGGCGCAGTTCATCACGTACTTCGAGGAAGACAACCGCCCGCAGGCGGCGCTTGACCGCGGCATCTACGGCGGCATGGGCGTCACGGCCGGGCGTCTGCGCGAGGACTCCCTCTTCGACTGGAAGTTCGTCGGTCTCTCCCACAACACGCTGCGCGGCGCCGCCGGCGGCGCCGTCCTCATCGCCGAGCTGCTCTGCCGTCTCGGCTATCTGGATTGATTTTCATCCGTTTTTTTCGGAAAATCTCTTGACAACCCTTCTGCGGGGTGATACAATTTCCCCATAAACCGATGAGGAAGCGTAAGTAAGCCGTGTCCCCCGTTTTCCAGAGAGCTGCCGACAGTGCGATGGCAGTGAACGGTATGCGTGCCGAATGGGCTTCTGAGGGCAAGCAGAAACGGCGTCAGCCGCAGTATGTGCGCCGGTGTGGCTCACCGTCAGAGGAGCCGGCATATAGTCGTATGCAAAGAGGATGCGAACGCATCGGGCGTCCGT
>JAKSPV010000026.1 GCA_024404475.1 Clostridia bacterium
GTGCGTCACGGGTTCATCCGAGATAGACGCCATGCGCTGCGTTTCGATGCGGAATCTGTTCTGCGACTGCGTAAACAGGAACATGACCGCGGGAAAGACGAGAAGTCCGAAGACGCCGATTTCAACGAGCAGCGTGAGCGGGAGCGAATGGGCGTGCGGCGCCTGTTCGATCGCTTCGAGCGCGTAGGTCGGGTAGATCTTCTGCCATGCGGCGTAGCCGACGCCGATGCCGCCCCAGAAGAAATCGCGGAGCAAAAGAAGCGTGCCCTCCCAGATGTGGACGCGGTAGAGGACGGAGGAGTCCGAAAGTGTCGTCAGGCGGAGGAAAAAGTCACCCGGCAGCACCCAGAGAACGAGCGGCACGAGGACTGCTGCCGTCAGAACGAGCGGCCAGAACGAGCGCCGGTCGAGGATCATATAGAAGAGGAACGCGGCAGCAGCGGCCACCCACGCGCCGCGGCTGAACGTAAGGCCGAGGCAGGCGACCATGGAAACGAACGAGACGACGCCGAAGAAGCGGCTCTTTGCACTCTCCGCGTGCAGCGCCGCATAAAGCGCGAGCGGCAGAAGCAGAACGAGGTATTCCCCGAGCATATTCGGGTTTTCAAGCGTGGCGACGGCGCCGCCCGGGATCGAGCTGAAGACCGTCTGATCGAGCCATGCGGAGGGACCGGCGAGCCGGCCGGTCACGGCCTCGGCGATGCCGAGGAGCGAAACGGCGAAGCCGCCGAAGAGCGCCGCACCGGCGCACCGGCGCAGCCACGCCTCCGTCGTCATCGAGAAGACGACGAGGAAGAACGCGCCGAGGAAGCAGACGTAAACGAGCGCCGGCTGCAGGGATGCGGCAGACACGGAGAAGATGCCTCCGAAGAGGAAAAACACGCCGAAAACGAGCACGGCGACGTCAAGCGTCTCCGGACGGAACGTGCGGTTGCCGCGGATGACCTTAATCGCAAGCGAGATGAGCAGGACGGCAATCGCGAAAATGAGGACGATCGTCGGTGCGAGCGGCATCAGGAAGAAGAGGAGCGGCACGCCGAACTCCGGCTGCACGAAGACGCGGAGCACGAAGACGAGCGCCGCGAGCACCCCGAGGATCAGCGGCAGCGGCACGAAATACGTGAGTGCGCCGAGCGCGAGCCCGAGAAGGAACGCAACCCACGAACGACCGCGGGTCGCTTCGGTGTCCATCGTTTCCCGGCGGACGCCGAGCGCCGTTTCAAAAAACGAGCCGAAAGAAGAATCGCGCAGTGCCTCGGAAAGCGTCTTGTGGGACAAGACGGACGGCAGCGACACGATCGCCGTGGCGACGGCCCAGTAAAGCGCCGTATAATCCGGCGCCACACTCGGCGAGAGCAGCACGGCAAGCAGCCACGCAAGCGCCGAATCGACGCCGAGCGATAGGAAGATAACGCCGTACACGCGCAGGCGGCAGGCGATCATGAAACGGCCGAGGCCGCTGCAAACGCGGTCGATGCAGCTCGTCTCCACGCCGGACGCGACTATGCGCCGGAGCGAGGCGAACGGAGAGCGTCCGCCGGCCTTTTTTTCACGCGGCGGCAGTTCTGGATACGCGCAGAAAAGATGCCCGGTGACAGACTCGTCAACGGCCTCTGCAAAGCGGTGTTCACTGCTTTTTGCCATACGCGCTCCTTTCCCTCCCGTCCGCGGGAGATATTCCTTTTTTATTATTATACTGCCTTTTTTTCCACATTGCAACGGGATTTTTGATTTTTTCCCCCGCGGCCGTTTTTCAGTCTCCGTTTTTTGTGAAAATCAGGTGAAATCTATTGATTTCGGGAGTGTGCTTTGTTATAATAAGAAAATGGAAAAGGAGTGGTGCTCTTTGGCGGAACTCTATATTTTCGACATGGACGGTGTTCTGCTCGACTCCGAGCCGGTCGTCACGCACGCCGCGCTGGAAGCGCTCAGCACCTACGGCGTCGAAGCCGCATACGGCGACTTTCTTCCCTTCACCGGCATGGGCGAGGATCGCTTCATCGGCGGCGTCGCTGAACTGCACGGACGGGCTTTCGAGCCGGGGATGAAGAAACTGACCTACGAGATTTACTGCCGGCGCGCGAAGGACGAGGTGCTCGTCTATCCGTGGACGCGCCCGATGCTCGAGCATCTGCTCGCCCGCGGCAAAAAGATTGCCGTTGCCTCCGCCGCTGACCGGATCAAGGTCACCTGCAACCTCGGCTGCATCGGGATCGATCCGTCGCTCTTTTCCGCGATCGTCACCGGCAGCGAGATCGTGCGGAACAAACCCGCGCCCGATATTTTCCTCAAAGCCGCGCAGATGGCGGGCGTCGATCCCGCGCTCTGCACCGTGACGGAGGATGCGCTCTCCGGCGTCATGGCCGCAAAAGCCGCCGGGATGCGTGCCGTCGCCGTGACGACCTCCTTCCCCGCCGGACGGCTCCGCGATGCCGGTGCCGACTTTGTCACGGACGACCTGCTCGACCTCTTCCGCGAGCTCGTCCCCTGAAACAGAAAAAACAGTCTTTGAGACCTCACATAAAGAAAGGCATTCGTTATGAATACTGCATTCACGAAAAACGACCGCAGAACCGATTACTGCGGCGAGCTGACCGCCGCCGATATCGACCGCGAAGTCACCGTCCTCGGCTGGTGCCAGCGTCAAAGAGACCTCGGCGCCCTCATTTTCATCGACCTGCGTGACCGCACGGGCATCGTGCAGCTCGCGTTCGACGACGACACCGCGCGCGATGTTTTCAACCTCGCGTTCACCGTCCGCTCCGAATTCGTCCTCTGCGCGAAGGGCACCGTCCGCCACCGCGGCGCGGCTGCCGTCAACAAGACGATCGCCACCGGCGAGATCGAAGTCGCCGTCAGCGAGCTGAAGATCCTCAGTACGTCGCAGACGCCTCCGTTCGAGATCGTCGAGAACAGCAACGTCAACAAGGAACTCCGTCTGAAGCACCGCTATCTCGACCTGCGCCGCCCCGATATGCAGCGCGTCATCATGGCGCGTTCCCGCATCACGAAGATCACCCGCGACTACTACGCCGCGAACGGCTTCATCGACATCGAAACGCCTGACCTCATCAAGCCGACGCCCGAAGGCGCGCGCGACTATCTCGTGCCGTCCCGCGTCCATCCCGGCTGCTTCTATGCCCTGCCGCAGTCGCCTCAGCTTTACAAGCAGCTTCTGATGCTCTCCGGCTTTGACCGCTACTTCCAGATCGCACGCTGCTTCCGCGACGAAGACCTGCGCGCCGACCGCCAGCCGGAATTCACCCAGATCGACACCGAGATGTCCTTCGTCACCGAAGACGACGTCATGCGGATGCACGAGGGCTTCCTCAAATACCTGTTCCGCGAATACTTCGGCAAAGAGCTTGAAGGCGATTTCCTGCGTCTGCCGTGGCGCGACGCCATGGAGCGCTTCGGCTCCGACAAGCCGGATATGCGTTTCGGCTTTGAGCTGAAAAACCTTTCCGACATTCTGAAAGACACCGAGTTCGCCGTCTTCCAGGGCGCGATCGCTGCCGGCGGTTCCGTCCGCGGCATCTGCGTCAAGGGCGGCGCATCCTTCTCCCGCAAGGAGATCGATAAGCTCACCGACTTCGTCAAGACCTACCGCGCACGCGGCCTCGCATGGTGCAAGTGGGCCGAGGACGGCACCGTGTCCTCCTCGTTCGCCTCGAAGATCAGCGAGGGCGAGCTCTCCGCGATCCTCGAAAAACTGGAAGCCGAAAAGGGCGACCTCGTCCTAATCGTCGCCGACAAGAACAAGGTCGTCTTCGACGCGCTCGGCGCGCTCCGCTGCGAATGCGCCCGCCGCCTCGGCATCCTCGATCCCAATGAATTCAAGTTCCTGTGGGTCACGGAATTCCCGCTTCTCGAATGGAGCGAGGAAGACGGCCGCTTCTACGCGATGCACCATCCCTTTACCTCGCCGATGGACGAAGATATGCAGTACATCGACTCCGATCCCGGCAGAGTCCGCGCCAAGGCGTACGACATCGTACTCAATGGCGTGGAGCTCGGCGGCGGCTCGATCCGCATCCACTCTCCCGAGGTGCAGAGCAAGATGTTCGAGATTCTCGGCATGACGCCCGAAGAAGCCGAGACGAAGTTCGGTTTCCTGCTCGAGGCGTTCAAGTACGGCGTGCCGCCGCACGGCGGTCTTGCATTCGGTCTTGACCGGATGATCATGCTGCTGCTCGGCGTGGACGACATCCGCGACGTTATCGCGTTCCCGAAGGTACAGAACGCGTCCGAGCTGATGTCCCGCTGCCCGGCACCTGCCGATCCGAAGGCACTCGAAGAACTTTCGATCGCCGTCGTCGGCGAGACCGAGCAGAACTGACGCCCCGCCGGCGCCTGCCGGCCAACACACGGTGAAGAAAGGAGTCACATGAACCGTTCTTACACATCGCCGCCCCGCAAGGCACGTAAAATGACGACGGCGGAACTTTACCTCCGCCTCGGCAAGATCATCCTGCACTACCTTTACATGCCGCTGTCGATCCTTTACATGGAGCTGATCCTCCGGTACTCGATCTACTACGACAAGCACCTGACGGGACTGCATTTCTTCTATATTTTCTGTTTCTCATTCGCATTCGGCTGGCTCGTGACGTTCATCGCGTCGTCGTTCCGCCGGCAGATCAACCAGATCATCCATATCGTCGCGCTCAGCGTTCTGACGGTGATCTTCTGGGTACAGTACGGCTACTTCCACTTCTTCGGCGCGTTCTTCCGCTGGTCCACGATCGGCATGGCGACGGACGTCACCGACTACGCGCACGAAGCGTTCCAGATGATCAAGGGCAACTGGTTCTCGTTCGTCCTGCTCGTGATGCCGCTGCTCGTTTATATCTTCCTGATGCGGCCGTGGGCCGGCAAAAAGCCGAGTTCATGGAGCGTCCGCGGTATTCTCGGCGCCGGTGCGCTGACGCTGTATATTCTTTCCGTCTGCGTGATCTCCGCGCAGACCGAATACTACGGCGACTTCCAGCATTTCACGTATCTCACGCCCGTTGAATCGGTCGAACGCTTCGGCCTTCTGACCGAAACGCGGCAGGATTTCCACGAGCTGATTTTCGGCGTCAAGGAGATCGAGATCGATCCGAGCGAGCTCACCGACACAGTCGATAACCCGTTTGCCACAAAGGAACCGGTCACCGATCCTCCGACGACGAACCCCATCGTCACCGAACCCGGCAGTGACACGGAGCCGCCTTACGTTCCGCCGAAGGAATACGGCTACAACGTGCTCGACATCGACTGGGACGCCCTGATCGCCGGTGAGAAAGACAAGACGATCAAGGATATGCATCAGTATTTCTCAATCCAGACGCCGACAAAAGAAAACGAATACACCGGCATGTTCGAGGGCAAGAACCTCATTATGATGACGCTCGAGGGCTACTCCTACCGCGTCATCGAGCTCGCGCCCGAACTCTTCCCGCTGCTTCGCAAGATGACCTACGAGGGCTTCTACTTCACGAACTACTACGTCAGTATGGACGGCGGCTCGACCGCCTCCGGCGAATACGCCAACATGACAGGTATGTTTTACAAGGACGCGAAGTGCTTCACGAAGAGCGAAAAGACGTATATGCCGTTCGTGCTCGGCAACCAGTTCAACAAACTCGGCTACACGTCGATGGCGTTCCACAACTGGCGCGCCGACTACTACGACCGCAATCTGTCGCATCCGAATTTCGGCTACGATTACTACGCCTACGACCCGAACAAGGCCCTGCCGAAGTCCAACCGGCTTGACTTCAAGGCCGCAGGGTACATCCCCGCGACACACTCGAAGGATTACTACTGGCCGAACTCCGACTGGGCACTCGCCGACATCTCCCTGCCGTACTTCATCGACAAGACGCCGTTCAACGTCTACTACATGACGGTCAGCGGCCACGCGACGTACTCCTGGGGCGGCAACAACATGAGCAAGCAGCACCGCGACGAGGTCGCTGATCTGCCGTACTCCGAGACCGTCAAGGCATACATCGCCTGCAACCTCGAGGTCGAGCGGATGCTTGAACGTCTCTGCGAGGAACTCGAAGAAAAAGGCATCCTCGAGGACACCGTGTTCGTCATGGCGTGTGACCACTATCCCTACGGTCTGACCTACAACGCCGAGACCGACCAGTACGACAAGACCTACACGCAGTACCTCTCCGAGCTGTACGGGATTCCCGAAAAGGGCATCGCGAACAACAAGGATCTCTACCGCAACTCGCTCGTGATCTACTGCGCGTCGATGAAAGAGCCCGTTATCGTGACGGAGCCCTGCTGCGCGATGGATATCCTGCCGACCGTCTCCAATCTGTTCGGCCTGCCGTACGACTCGCGCCTCATGATCGGCACCGACATTCTCTCCGATTCCGAAAACCTCGTGATCCTCAACTGCGACACGGGCGGCTCCGCATGGAACTGGATCAACCGCTACGGCTGGTACAGCACCGCGACCAAGACGTTCACCCCCGCACCGGGCGTCACGATGGACGAGAGCAAGATCGACGCTTACGTCAAGCAGATCAACACGATCGTCACGGCGAAGAAGAAATACTCCTGGGCGATCCTCGAAAAGGATTACTACAAGTACCTGAAATCGTATATCAAATGAAAAAACGGGCCGGAAGGCCCGTTTTTTTCATACCGGCTCGCTGTCCTCCATCGCCGCCGCGACGCCCAGCCAGTCCAGCATTTTGAGATAGGTGTCGGCGTAGGCGGCGCGGTCTTCCCCGAAGCGTCCGACGTAGGCGTGCTCCCAGAGGTCAAGGCAGAAGATCGGCTCGCCGAGCCGCGTGTCCGGAAGCGCGTAATCTTCCGTCCGGTCGAGGAGGCAGACCGCCCTGCCGTGCCGGCGGCGGACAAGCAGCCACAGAAACCCGTTCGTGCGTGCCTCGCGCGCCAGCGTCCGGAAACGGTAGAAGAAACTCTCGACGCTGCCGAAGGAGGACGAAAGAAAATCCGCCGCGTATCCGGCGGGCAAGTGTACCCTGCCGTCCGGCAGAAGATAACGGAAATAGAGCTCGTGGCAGAAGACGCCGCCGGCGCCGAAGCAGATATCCACGGCGACCGTTTTCGGAAAGCGGTGCGCTGTGCGGCAGAGCTGTTCCGGCGTTTTCTTCCAGGTGTCGGGATACCCGTCCGTCGCCACGGTCAAAAGCAGCGAACAGCTGTCTGCCGCGGCGCGGTGCGCCGCAATCGTCTCTGCCGACGCAAGGCGGCCGTACGCCTCCGGAGGGAATGGGAGCGGCGGAATGTCAAATCGTCCCATATCGTTTTACCTCGTTTCGCTTTTTTTGTACTATTATATAAAAGGAAGCGCCTTTCTATGACAGACGCGTTTTTTTGTAAAAAAGCGCCCGGAAACCGAAAAAAAGTGTTGACAAGCCCCGGGGTGCGTGATATAATGGCTGTACCTCGAAAAAAAGGGCCTTTTTTTCGTGCGCGAAAATACGTCCCTTTGAGAGGGAGGTACAGACGCCAAAAGCGTCAAAAATCAACGGGGGAAACCCTGAATTTACCAGGAGGTGCCGAACAATGAGAGTCAAAATCACTCTCGCATGCAGCGAATGCAAGCAGCGGAATTATGACACGATGAAGAACAAGAAGAACGATCCCGATCGTCTCGAGCTCAACAAGTACTGCCGTTTCTGCCGTAAGCACACTCTGCATAAGGAAACGAAGTAAGAAGGAGAAAAACGATGGCAGAAGAACTGAAAGACACGAAAGTCGTCGATACTGCTGCTCCTTCCGACAAGAAGGCCGACAAGGCCAAGGACAAAAAGAAATCGAACAAGCCGTCGCTCTGGTCGCGTATCAAGACCTTCTTCCGCTCCTACAAGGCGGAGATGAAGAAGATCGTCTGGTCCCGCCCGAAGCAGGTTTTCGCAAACACGCTGCTGGTCCTCGTGTGCATGATCGCCGTGGCCGCCGTGATCGCCCTGCTCGATTTTCTGTTCCAGCACGCACTCAGTGGTCTGACCAGTCTGATCGCCCACCTGTGAGGTTGGAAGCATGAGCGATATCAACGAGATGAACGCCGGGCCGAGATGGTATGTCGCACATACCTATTCCGGCTACGAAAACAAGGTTAAAACGAACCTTGAAAAGATCATCGAGAACCGCGGACTGCAGGATATGATCTTCGACGTCCGCGTGCCGGTGGAAACGATCGTCGAATCTGACGGCGTCACCGAGCGCGAAGTGGAGAGCAAGCTCTTCCCTGCTTACGTTCTGGTCAAGATGATCATGACTGACGAAACCTGGCACGTCGTCCGCAACATCAGCGGCGTCACCGGCTTCGTCGGCCCCGGATCCAAACCCGTCCCGCTGACGGAAGAGGAAGCCGCCGCCATCATCGACGAAGAGCACACGACCGTCACCTCGACGCTGAACGTCGGCGACATGGTAGACATCGTGGACGGCATCTTCGCCGGCTACAGCGGCAAGCTTGCCGAGGTTTCCGCAAGCGGCAGCGAGATTACCGTCATCGTCTCCACGGTGGGCCGTGATATGCCTATCAAGTTGGACATGAAGTGTGTCCGCCGCAAAGCGAACTGAGATCCACTACTCCGGGCGCGGTACCGCCCGCCGCAAGGCAAAACGTACCAAAACGTGGGAGGGAGAAAATTTTTGAATCTCCCGTCATAAACCACTCATGGAGGTATAATTGTTATGGCAAAGAAAATCGTCGGTTACATTAAGCTCCAGCTTCCCGCAGGCAAGGCGACTCCTCAGCCGCCGGTAGGTCCTGCTCTGGGTGCTTACGGTGTAGCAATCCCGAACTTCACCAAAGAATTCAACGAACGCACGAAGAACGACATCGGCTTGATCATCCCTGTTGTGATCACCGTCTACGCTGACCGTTCCTTCACGTTCATTACGAAGACCCCTCCGGCTCCCGTGCTGATCAAGAAGGCTTGCGGCATCGAGTCCGGCTCTGCCGTCCCGAACAAGGACAAAGTCGCAACGATCAAGAAGTCTCAGGTCAAGCAGATCGCAGAGACCAAGATGCCCGACCTCAACGCCGGCTCTCTGGAAACCGCAATGAGCATGATCGCCGGCACCGCCCGCTCGATGGGCGTTGTCGTGGTCGACGACTAATGGGGAGGTAGCGTAAGATGTTTAAGGGTAAGAAGTATCAGAACAATATCAAACTGATCGAGAAGAACAAGCAGTACGATCCCGCCGAGGCGATGGATCTCGTCTGCCAGACTTCCAAGGCAAAGTTCGATGAGACCATCGAACTCCACGTCCGTCTGGGTGTTGACTCCCGCCACGCCGACCAGCAGGTCCGCGGCGCCGTCGTCCTTCCCAACGGCACCGGTAAGACCGTCCGCACGCTCGTCTTCGCTAAGGCTAACAAAGCTGACGAAGCAAGAGCTGCCGGCGCTGACTACGTCGGTGACGTCGACTACGTCGAGAAGATCACCAAAGAGAACTGGTTCGAGTTCGACGTCGTCATCGCTACCCCGGATATGATGGGTGTGATCGGCCGTCTCGGCAAAGTCCTCGGCCCGAAGGGCCTTATGCCTTCTCCGAAGGCCGGCACCGTCACGATGGACGTTGCCCGCGCCGTCACTGAGGCGAAAGCCGGTAAGGTCGAGTACCGTCTCGACAAAACCAACATCATCCACTGCCCGATCGGCAAGGCTTCCTTCGGTCCGGAGAAGATCGGTGAGAACTTCAACGCTCTGATGGGCGCGATCATCAAGGCAAAGCCGGCCGCTGCCAAAGGCCAGTACATCAAGAGCTGCGTTATCGCCTCTACGATGGGCCCCGGCATCAAGGTCAACGCTTCCAAGATCGGCTGATTTGACAAAACGAAAAAGACTGTCCGCCCGGACAGTCTTTTTTATCCTGTATTCTGAATCGGGAGCGTGGGGTTCCCCACCGTACACGACATGAGAATTTACGCAGATCACGCGGCAACGACGGTGCTCCGTCCGGCGGCGCTTGACGCCACGCGGCGCGCCGCGGAAAATGCCTTCGGCAATCCGTCCTCGCTCCACACCGCGGGCGAGCGCGCCTCGGCGGCGCTTGCCGACGCGAGGGCGGCGGTCGCTTCCCTGCTCGGCGCTGCGCCGGATGAGGTGATCTTCACCTCCGGCGGCACAGAATCCGACAACACGGCGATCCGCTCAGCGGCAGAGCACGGCAAAGCGACGGGGCGGCGGCATATCGTCTCGACTGAATTCGAGCATCCGGCGGTGCTCCGCACGCTCGAAGCACTCGAAAAAGACGGCTTCACCGTTTCGCTCGTCCGGCCGGACGAACGCGGGATCGTTTCCGCGGCGGCCGTCGAAACTGCCATTCGCGAGGACACCGTACTCGTCTCCGTCATGCTCGCACAGAACGAGATCGGCACGATCCAGCCGGCAGGCGAGATCGCGGCGGTCTGCCGTTCACGCGGGGCGCTGTTCCACACCGACGCTGTGCAGGCAGTCGGGCACATTCCGGTCGATTTCCATGCGCTCGGCGCGGATTATCTTGCACTCTCGGCGCACAAATTCGGCGGGCCGCGCGGGATCGGCGTTCTGCTCGTGCGGGACGGCGCGCCTTACACGCCGCTGCTTCTCGGCGGCGGTCAGGAGACCGGACGGCGTGCCGGAACGGAGAACGTGCCCGGCGCCGCCGGTCTTGCCGCGGCGCTCGGCGAGGCGATTCGGGAAATGCCCGCGGAAAGCGTGCGTCTCGCTGCTCTCCGCGACGGGCTGATCGCGCGGCTCACGGAGATTCCGGGCGTGATGCTGAACGGCGACGCGACGATGCGGCTGCCCGGGAACGTGAACGTCTCCGTACCGGGGTGGAGCGGCGAAAATCTCGTTCTGCGGCTCGACGCGCTCGGCATCGAATGTTCTTCCGGCTCCGCGTGCTGTTCGGGCGACGAGCAGCCGAGCCGCGTGCTGCGGGCGATCGGGCGCACAGACGATGAAGCCCGCGGAAGTCTGCGGTTCTCGCTCGGGTGCACGAACACCGAAGAGGACTGCTCCGTGATCGACAGCGCGCTTCGTCTCATCTTCTCTGAAACATAACAAAAAGCCGGCGTCAGCCGGCTTTTTTCTTATTCTTGCCCATTGAGGAAAGATCTCACCTCGCGCTTCGTGCGGAGCACGGTGACTTTCTCCCGGTACGGTGCGAGGAGCTCGCGGATTTCGGGAAGATTCACCCGATAAAACTTCCGCGTCCAGCGGAGCAGCGCCCGAAGTGAGCGGAGATTTTCGTTTTGCCGCGCCGTGCCGGTCAGCTTCCGCCGCGCAAAGCGGCGCACGATGCGAAAGCGGCAGAGCACCGGGCTCGTTTCGAGGAGAACGATCACGTCCGCGGCAGCGAAGCTCTCGCCGAGCCACGCATACTGAACACCCTCGATGATCCAGCCGTCCCCGGCGAGGACTTCGCGGAGCATCGCGTCGCGCACGGCGGGCTCGCGCTTGACGTTGAAGCCGCCCGGCTCCCAGAATAGCGTGTCGAGCGCACAGACCGGAGCGGACAGCTTCTCGCCGAGCACCCCAGCCAGATACGACTTCCCTGCGCCGGAGCCGCCGATGATGTGGATTTTCATGCGCGGTCAGCTCTCACCGTCGTCCTTGCGGTATTTCTTCGGCGTGTATTTTTGGTTGATCTGCTTCGATTCCCAGTACATATCCATGATCGCGCGCATGACCTTGTCCTTGTCGTCCGGCGTCATGTCGCCGCCGGCGAACATCGCGTTCAGCTCACCGAGAAGCGCCTGCACGTCGTGGCGCGCCTTGGAGCCGCCGCGCAGACCTGCCTCGATCACGTACGAATCCTCGTCGGAGAGCAGATATTCCGCCGTCGTACCGAGCGCCACGGCGATCTGCCGGGCGATGTTGATGTTGTTCGGGTAGCGCTGGTTGCTTTCGTAATTCTGCACGGAGCGGAGCGAGATCCCCGATTTCTCGGCGAGCTTCTGCTGGCTGTATCCCAGCTCGATCCGTTTCGCTTTGACTCTGTCACCGAATGCCATGGCACGATGCCTCCCTTATTCCGGGTACTGCCGCATGGACGCACGCAAAAAAGCACCCGATCGTTCGTACATATTATAGCGGTTATTTTGTCGATTGTCAAGCAAAAACCGCGGTTTTGCTCGAAAAAGCCCGTTTTTCCCCTTTTCCCTTGACAAAAAATCGCGCGCGGGGTATCATAAAAACAGAACAAAATCAGCCACCGAAAGGAGATCTCCATGTTCCGTCATTTTTCCGATATCGAATACAAGCGGCCCGACCTCGCCGCCGCACTTGAAGAAAATAAAGCGTATCTCACGCGGCTCCGCGGGGCAAAGTCGTTTGACGAAGCGAAGGCGCTTTACCTTGAAGCACTCAAAACCGGCGAGGCGATCTCGACGATGTACACCGTCGCCAGCATCCGCCACGACCTCGACACCCGCGACAAGTTCTACGCTGCCGAGATGGATTACTACAACGAAAACATGCCCGCGTTCGGCCCGCTCGCCAAAGAGGAGACAGAGATCATCCTCGCGTCGCCTTTCCTCGCGGAGTTCAAAACGATGCTCGGCGAGCAGGCGATCCGCGAAATGGAAGCGACGAAACTCCTCGAAAGCGAAGCGATCGTGCCCGACAGAGTCGAGGAAGCGAAACTCTCCCAGGAATATTCCGAGATCGCCGCGCAATGCGTCACGGAGTTTGACGGCGAGACGTGCAACTTCTACGGGCTTTTGAAGCATATGCAGTCCACCGACCGCGACGAGCGCCGCCGCGCGTTCGAGAGCTGGGCGGCACTCTACGAAAGCGTCAGTGCGAA
>JAKSPV010000027.1 GCA_024404475.1 Clostridia bacterium
CAGTGTATGCGCCGTCGGCGTTCATCACGACGACGTTGCGGAGCCCGAGCCGCTCCACGTTGCCGCCGAGCGTTCTGGCTCTCGAGGGGTTCATCTCATTCGAGACGACGAGCCCGCCGTCTCCGACGGCGGCCGCCAGTTGGGCGGTCTTGCCGCCGGGCGACGCGCAGAGGTCGAGCACGCGGTCGCCTTTTCGGATCGGCGCCGCGGCAACGGGTGCCATCGCCGCCGGATCCTGCAGGTAAAACCCGCCGGCGCGGTGCAGGGCGTGCGCGCCCCAGCCGTCACCGGTGCAGAAGAAACCGTCAGTCGTATAGGGGATCCGCCGGAGCGACGGCGCAAGCGCGGAAAGCTCCGTGGCTGTAAGCTTTGCGGGATTTGCGCGGAGTGCGTGGACGCTCTCCGGCGCGCCGAGCGCGTCGATAAAAGCAGGATATTCCCCGCCGAGCAGATCTTCCATGCGGCGGCAGAAAGCTTCCGGAAACGCCATGTGCGGGCTCCTTTCTGTTAGGCGAACGTCTAACAAAATTATAATTTATGCAAATGCAGAAAATAGCCGCCGGTAGGGCGGCTATTCGTTTTTTCAGAGTTCTTCGAGCGTGATCGCCGCCTCGGCGTTGACCGAGCCGTCCGCACGCACCGTGCGGAAATAGGAGACGCCCTCGAGGTCGCCGCGGTAGACTTTTAGCGTTTCCCCAAGCGGCGCGGCCGCGAGGAAACTGATCAGCAGCGACGACACGCGGCAGCCGTCCATTTCGAGATGATCGCAGAAGAGATCGGCGTAGTGCGTGTTGTTGAGGTGGCGGTTGACGTCCGCCTCGGCGTAGGTGACGGTGTGCTCACCGACGAGCGCGAGCGGCAGCTCCCCGGGGATACGGACGCGCGGCGGAAGATCGGAAAGATCGAGCGGCTTGTCTTCCGAGTAGCCGAGCGGCACCTCGCCGACGCGGGTGGGACGTCCCGTTTCGGTGTTTACGAGCGCCCAGACGGAATCGGCCTCGGCGACGGTCTCACCGTCCCTGAGAAGACGGTGGCAGCGCCCGAACGCAAAGCCGTGCGACGGCGTTGCCCACGTTTCGGACGTGATCTCGTCGTGTGAGGCAAGCGGCGCCAGAGCGCGGAGACGGAAACGGGAAAGGACGAACGCGTATCCGCGGTCAAAAAGCTCCAGATAGGAGGGGCGTTGCCCCTCCATCTGGAGATTGGCAGTATCCTGCATATAGCGCATCAGGGCAGAAGCCGATGCGGCGCGGGAGATGTCTGTGTCGTTGACGGCGACGCGGTAGTGCTCTGTCCAGCGCACGGCTCAGAGCGTGTCGTTCGAGCCGAGCACGTCGTAAATTTTGTGCTTGACCATCTTCTTGACTTCCTCACGGGCGACCTTGAGGTAGCCGCGCGGGTCGAAGAGAGACGGATCGGCGGTGATGGCGCGGCGGATGCCGGCGGTCATGGCGAGACGGATATCGGAGTCGATGTTGATCTTGCAGACGGCGGAGGTAGCGGCCTTACGGAGCTGTTCTTCCGGGATACCGACGGCATCCGGCAGAGCGCCGCCGAGGGAGTTGATCTCCTTGACGTATTCCTGCGGAACGGAGGAAGCGCCGTGGAGCACGATCGGGAAGCCGGGCAGACGGCGGGTGATCTCTTCGAGAATGTCGAAGCGGAGCGGAGGCGGAACGAGGATGCCGTCAGCGTTTCTCGTGCACTGCTCGGGTTTGAACTTGTAAGCGCCGTGGGACGTGCCGATGGCGATCGCAAGGGAGTCAACGCCGGTGCGGGAGACGAACTCTTCGACTTCTTCGGGACGGGTGTAGGAGGAATCGGCGGCGCTGACCTTGACTTCGTCTTCGACGCCGGCAAGGCGGCCGAGCTCACCCTCGACGACAACGCCGCGGGCGTGAGCGTACTCAACGACCTTCTTCGTCACTTCGATGTTTTCCTCGAAGGTGAAGTGCGAGCCGTCGATCATGACGGAGGAGAAGCCGCCGTCGATGCAGGACTTGCAGATCTCGAAATCTGCGCCGTGGTCAAGGTGCAGGGCAAGGTCGATGCCGCTGTCCTCGATCGCCGCGTTGGCGAGCGCCATGAGGTAAGCGTGCTTCGCATACTTGCGGGCGCCTGCGGAGACCTGCAGGATCACGGGGGACTTGGCCTCGCCGGCTGCCTCGGTGATCGCCTGGACGATCTCCATGTTATTGATGTTGAAGGCGCCGATCGCGTAGCCGCCCTCGTAAGCTTTTTTGAACATTTCCTTTGTGGTAACGAGTGCCATAACAGTCTCCTTATATGTGGAAATTTTTTGTTTGAATCTATTGTACCCTTGCCGGCGCGGAAAATCAACCTTTTTCCGAAAATTCGGCCTGTTTTTTTACGCTTCGGCGTCAGTAGCGGTAGTTCGGCGTGACGTTCGGAAGCGAGAAACGCGCGATGACGTCCTCATCCGCGACGGCCTCGGCGACGTAGGGGCTGAGATACGAAAGAAACAGGTTTTCCCGCACCGCCGCGTCGAAGTCGGGGAAGAAATCGGTGTTCGCCGTCTGCTTGTAGGCGCCCTCGTCGAGCGGCAGGCGCTTTGCGAAGAACGTGCCGTATGCGGTCGAGACCTTGCCGGTCTCTCCCTCGTCGAGCGAGAAGGCAAGCTCCGTCACCTCGCTGACGAACGACGTGCCCGCCGTGAGGTAGTAGCCGTTCGGGTAGACACCGTCCTCGCCGTAGAAGAGCGCGGCTTCGGAGTGCGTTTTTTCGAGCGCGGCGAAGTCCTCGCCCGCGGCGAGCTTTTCGTCGATCTCGGCGATCTTCTCCGCCTTTTCGGCTTTCTCTTCGTCGGTCAGGGAGACGGTCACGTACGAGTTGGTGGACGGGTCAAGGATGAAACTGCCGTTTTCGTCCGTCGCGTAGCGGTAGGTGTCACCGACGAGGATGAGCGACACGCGGACGTAGTTTTCCCCGTAGTACCGCTCGCGCGCCTCGTCCGTGAGGGCGAGTTCGCCGTCCGCGGCGAAGAGCGCGTTTTCCAGCGCCTCGACCTTGGCTTCCATGATATAGATCTCGCGGAGGATCGAGCGGTTGACGCCGTACGCGGCGAGCAGCCGGTTGAACGCGTTGCGGCTGCCGTCGGCGTAATCCGCCTCGAGATCGTCGAGCCGCGCGTCGATCGCGTCGAGCGTTTTGTCCGAAAGGCGCACGCCGAGCCGGTCGCAGCAGTCCGCCGCCGCGGCTGTCTGCCGGACGTAGCGGAGCACGAGACTGTCGAGATATTCGGCGACGGTGCCGCCGGAGGAGAGTTCTTTCTGCCAGAACGAGTCGTTGTCGGCGTAGTCCGAGTAGGAATAGGCGAAGACGGCCTTGTACGACGACGCCCAGTACTGGTACATGTTGGCCGTGACGACCGTTTTGCCGGCCGTGACGGCGGGCGTTTCCCGTGCGCACGAGGCGAGCGGAAAGACGAGCAGGAGAGCGGCCAGAAGTGCCGCCAGACGTTTTTTCATGGGGGTGTCCTTTCTCATTTCGCCGCGGCGTCTGCACGGACGGCGGCGAATTTGCGGAGCAGATCGACCGTCACATCGGTCGCGTTTTTGGATGCGCGCAGGCGGAATGCCGCGTACGGCACGCCGGAGAGCATGACGTGGAGGTTGTATTCCGGCGCGGCGGCGGAGAGCGCCATCAGCTCCGCGGGATTCATGGCGAGCGGCACGAGCCGGACCTCGCCTGAGGTCTCCTCGACCTTTTTGAGTCCGCATTTCATGCCGAGCGCACGGCAGAGCGACGCGCGGCAGAGATTGAGTGCTGCGGCCGGCGGCTCGCCGAAGCGGTCGCAGAGCTCGTCCACGGCGTCCTCGTAGTCCTCGTACGTCTCGATCCGGGCGATGCGCTTGTAAAGCTCCATGCGCTGCCCCTCGGAGACGATGTAGTTCTTCGGCAGGTAGCAGTCGGCACGGAAATCGACCGTGCATTCCGGCGGCGGGGCGATCTTCTCGCCCTTTTCCTCGAGCACGGCTTCGTTCAGCAGACGCACGTAGAGATCGTACCCGACGGCGTCGAGATGTCCGTGCTGTTCCGCACCGAGGAGGTTGCCCGCACCGCGTATCTCAAGGTCACGCAGGGCAATCTTGAAGCCGGCGCCGAACGCGGCGTACTCCTTGATCGCGGAGAGACGGCGCTGGGCGACGTCGGAGAGGTTCTTCTGCGGGCGGTAGGTGAAGTAGGCGTAGGCGCGGCGGCTCGAGCGGCCGACGCGGCCGCGGATTTGGTGGAGCTGCGAGAGTCCGTACCGGTCGGCGTTCTCGATGATGAGCGTGTTCGCGTTCGGCACGTCGATGCCGGTCTCGATGATCGTTGTTGCCACGAGAATGTCGATCTCGCCGCGGACGAGCTCCGCCCAGACGTCTTCGAGTTCGTCCCGGTCCATGCGCCCGTGTGCCGCGGCGACGCGCGCCTCGGGCAGCTCGCGCTGGATTCGTGCGGCGATCTGGTAGACCGCCTCGATGTTGTTGTTGAGGTAGAAGACCTGCCCGCCGCGGCGCAGCTCGCGCCGCATCGCCTCGGTGATGATCGCCTCGTCGTGCTCCATGACGTAGGTCTGCACGGGGACGCGCTGACCGGGCGCTTCGTCGAGGATGCTCATGTCCGTGATGCCGCTCATTGCCATGTTGAGCGTGCGCGGGATCGGCGTTGCCGTCAGCGTCAGAACATCGGCGTCCGGCGCCATCTGCTTGAGTTTTTCTTTCTGCGCAACGCCGAAGCGCTGCTCCTCGTCCACGATGACGAGGCCTAGTTTCTTGAATTCGATGTCGGACGAGATCAGCCGGTGCGTGCCGATGATGACGTCAACGTCGCCGCGCCGGAGGGCGCGGACGGTCGCCGCCTGCTCCTTCGGGGAGCGGAAGCGGGAGATCATGTCAACGGTGCAGGGGAACCCGCGGAAGCGAGAGAGAAACGTTTGATAATGCTGATACGCGAGGATCGTCGTCGGGACGAGCACCGCGACCTGGTAGCCGCTCGATACCGCCTTGAATGCGGCGCGGATCGCTACCTCGGTCTTGCCGTAGCCGACGTCGCCGCAGAGCAGACGCTCCATCGGGCAGGGGGCTTCCATGTCGCGGCGGATGTCGTCCACCGCACGCGTCTGGCAGTTGGTTTCCTCATAGGGGAACGCGTCGGCAAACTGCCGGCAGAGGTCGTCGTCCGGCTCAAACGGGATGCCGCGCGTCCGCTTGCGGCGCGCGTAGAGCTGGATCAGCTCCTTCGCCATCTCGCGCGTGGCGGCGGTCGCTTTCGACTTCGCCTTCACCCATTCGCCGCCGCCCATTTTGGAGAGCTTGACGCTTGTCGGATCGGTCGCGGTGGCGCCGATGTATTTCGAGACGAGGTCGAGCTGATCGACCGGCAGGAACAGCCGGTCGGAACCGGCGTACTGGATCTTGATGTAGTCCCGCGTGCTGCCCGCGACGCTCAGCGTCTCCATGCCGGTGTACATGCCGACACCGTAGGAAGCGTGCACGACGAGGTCGCCGACCTCGAGGTCGGCGTAGGAGAGAATCGCTTCGCCCGCGTTTTTCGCCGCGGCGTGCTTCAGCTTGCGCTGCGGGCGCTTCACCCGCGTTGCCTCGGCGGAATAGGAGAGCAGGGAAAAGAGCGGCGAGTCCATCTCGTACCCGGCGCGGAAATCGCCGACGAGTACGGCGACGGGGTAGGCGCCCGTCGTTCTCTGCATGAAGAATTCCTCGCCGTCTTCATCCGCTGCGGCGGCGGTGATGCCGTGCTCCATCAGCGTTTCGATGACGGTCTTCTGCTCCGGCTCCGTCGCGCAGAGCACGGCGATCATGTGCCCGGAGACGAGCAGACCGGCGATGTCCTCGACGAGGAGCTGCATGTTGCCGGCATAGCCGCTGACGTGGCGCGTGCCGAACTGGAAGCTTTCGCCGAGCGGGACGCGCGGGCTCTGCCGGAGGAACGTATCGACGTAAATGGCGGGCGTCGAAGTGACCGCCTCCTCGACCGTGTCCCAGCGGCGGATGTACGTGCCCTCGGCGCGCAGCGGCGGGATCTCGCCGGTCTCGAGCAGATCGGTGATGCCCTGCTCGGTGAGGTCGCACGCGGCGTTCGTCCGCGTTTCGAGGTTGGCGCTGTCGAAGAGGACGACGGTGCCGTCAAAATAGGAAAAGAGGGACGCACCCTCGGGGCAGATCAGGGGGAGATACTTGTCCGCGAAATCCATTTCCAGTCCGTTTTCGGCGGCGACGCGCTCGTTTTCGAGCAGGTCGATGATGCGCGCCGCTTCCGGCGTGCCCGCTTTGCGGAGGCGCGGCACCTGCCGGCGGACCGCCGCCGCGATATTTTCCCGCGCCTCAGCGTCGGGAAGCAGCTCGAGCGCCGGCGGGATCACGACGGGTGCGTCGGTCATCTCGGTGAAGCGCTGCGTCTTCGGATCGAAGAAACCGAGCCGGTCGATCTCGTCGCCGAACAGCTCCATGCGGATCGGGGCGCCGGCAGGCGGGTAGACGTCGATGATGCCGCCGCGCACGGCGAACTGTCCCGCGCCCTCGACGAGCTCGACGCGCGAATAGCCGGCACGGGCGAGCGTGTCGGCGAGCGATGCGGTATCCACCGTATCCGTCGGTGCGACGGTCACGGTCAGGGAAGCGAGTTTTTCGGGGGAGAGCGTCACCTGCAGCGCCGCCTCCGGCGTCGCGGTGATGACGAAGGGCTCGTCGCCTCTGACGAGCGACGAGAGGACGTTCAGGCGCTCATGCTCGTAGTCGTGTGACGAGGTGACGTGGTTGTAGTTGTAGTCCCGCGCCGGGTAGAGCGCCGCTTTGACGCCGGCGTCGGAAAGAAACGCGGCGAGCGCCGCCGCTTCTTTTTCCTCAGCACAAAGAAGCAAAAGGCCGCTTTTATGCTTTTCCTCGGCGTCGGCGAGGACGTCCTCGGCAAGCGTCAGGCAGAACGCATACGTTGCGCCCTCCGAAAGCCCGAGGGCGACGAGCGGTTTCCCACGTCCCCTCTGGACCGGGCGGCCGAGCGCTTTTATGAGCCCCGTGTATTCCCGGCTGAGCCGGAACTCCCCTTTGAGGAGAGAGGTATTGACCATGCTGTGATCCTTTCTCAGTGGACTTTGCCGTTGTAAAGCTCCATGGCGCGGTCGGCTTTGCCGTCCATGAGGAGCGTCACGGCGTCAAGGGCGTCGTCGAAGCAGCCCTTCATGTGGCTGAGATCGTCGTCCGTGAGCTTGCCGAGCACCCAGTCTTTCATGTCGTAGTCCGGCCGCGGCTTCTCGCCGACGCCGAAGCGGACGCGTGCGAAGCGGTCGCTGTTCAGCTGGTAGATGATGTTGCCGAGCCCGTTGTGCCCGCCGTTCGAGCCGCCCGTGCGGATACGCATCCGGCCCGGTGCGAGGTAGACGTCGTCTACGAGGACGATCACGTGCTCCGGCGGGATGTGATAGAAGTCAGCCGCTTCGCGGACGGATTCGCCGGAGAGATTCATGTACGTTTGGGGCATCATGAGCAGCACGCGGTGTCCGCCGATCGTCGCCGTCCCCGTCAGCGCACGGAAACGCGCACGTTTGCACTCGACGCCGAGCTTTTCGCAGAGGACGCCCATGGCAAGAAAGCCCGCGTTGTGGCGCGTCCTCTCGTAATCGCGGCCCGGGTTGCCGAGTCCCGCGATGATCCATTCCGGCGCGCCGGCAGTTTCCGCCGGCTGCTCGATCTTTTTGAACAAATCGAAAATGTTGCTCATATTTTCTCCCGATAACGCAACAGTAGCCCGGCTATCCCTAGGGAGGGGGGTATCCGGACGTCGCGTGCTTTGTTTGATTTTGATACCTCATTGTACCGCAAAACGCGCCGGATTGCAAGGGCAAATGTTTGCCGGCATCAAAAAAACCGCGGCGCAAAATACAAGTACACAAGATAATTTGTAAAATATACTTGACATAGCGGGCGGAATGTGATAGACTACCGCTGTAAATGATGGAAAAATAGCCGCGCGGTGCCGTCATCCGCCGCCTCGGACGGACGGAAACGGGCTATACTATACCGCAGAAACGCATACGGCGCGGAACAAGGAGATAGATTGCATGTCATTGTTTGATAAATTCCGCAAGGATGACGAGGAAACGCTCGAAGAGGAACTGCCTGACCTCGACCTCGATCTCGAACCGGAGACCGACGGGGCAGAGAAGCCGACTGCCGCACCCGCGGCGGTGCCGGAGAGCGCGGCGTCAGATGAAGCGGCAGCAGAAACCGAACAAACAGACCCGGCGGAAGAGTCCGGGGCGACAGTCGGCGGAAGCGAAGCACAGACGCCGGATGAAGCGCCCGACGCGGCCGCGGAAGAAACCGCAGCCGAAGCGCCAGCCGTCATCGTCGGCGAGATCGACGATCCCGTCGCTGTTGAAAATTCCGCGTCCCGCCGCGTGACGGCGGCGAAGATCATCCGCGGCAGCATCCTGGCGGTGTGCGGCGTCGTTTTCGTCGTGTGCCTCGTTCTGATCGGGATCAACCTTTACGGCAAGTGGATGGCGGGCACGGTGTACGACCCGTCCGAAATGGGTGCTTCCGACCAGCCCGGCGGGTTGGAGGTGCTGAAAAAGAACAGCCGTCCCGGCACGATCAGTGACCTTTCGATGATCGAAAACGGCGGTGATGAGCCGATCATCACGCCGCCCGACAATCCGATTGACGATCCCGACGAGGATCTCCGGCTCGAGCTTGTCCGCAAGCAGGCGTATATCCGCGAGAAGCAGGCGCAGAACCCGGACGTTTTCGCCGTGATCGAGGTCAAGGATTCGAACATCCTGTACCCGGTCGTCCGCGGCACCGACAACGATTTCTACCTGACGCACGACGCGGCGAAGGGCTTCCTTTCGATCGGCGCGATCTTCCTGGACTACCGCACCAGCACGCACCTGCCGGACAACTATAACAGCGTGATCTACGGGCACAACATCAACGGCGGCGCCATGTTCCATGACGTGACGCTCTTCGCCGACTCCGAGTTTTTCCGCACGCACGACGTGTATATTTACACGCTCGACGGGCTGTATATCTACAAACCGTTCTGCTACTACAAGCCGCATGTTTCGAGCGGCTACATCAAGCGTTCTTTCACGAACGGCAACGAGTTTGCGGCGTTCGCCAACAACATCGCCGCGCAGTCCATGACGCGGACGGATAAGATCATCACCGGCGACGACACGATCATCACGCTTTCCACTTGCCTCAACATGACGACGATCAGCAAGTACCGCTTCGTCCTGCACGCTTATCTCGACCGGGTGATCCACGAGTGAAGGACCGTCTTTTCGATCTGCTGCGCCGCCCCGTCTTCGGCGCGCCGGTGCGCCGCGACGGCGGCAGTCTCTTTTGTGACGGGACGGCGAAGCGCCATTGTTTCGATCTGGCGAGGAGCGGCTACGTCAATCTTCTGCCGCCGGGCCGCGCGGGTAACGCGAAAACGGGCGACGACGGCGAGATGATCCGCGCCAGATGCGCGTTTCTCTCGCTCGGACTCTACGACGGCATCTCGGACGGGGTCGCCGCGGCCGCGGCGAAGTATCTGCCGCGGCGGGACGAGCTTGCGCTGATCGACGCGGGCTCCGGCGAGGGCTATCACACCTGCCGCATCTCGTCTGCGGTGCACCGGCCGACCGGTGCGCACATCAGGACGCTCGGCTTCGATGCATCGACGCACGACGCCGAGGCAGGCGCCAAACGCGCGCGTGCGGCGGGACTCGAAACGGACGAGGTCACGGTCGGCTTTGCCGCCGGGAATCTCTTTGCGCTTCCTGTCCAAACCGGAAGCGCGGATTGCGTTTTTTCGCTCTTCGCACCGATCGCGGGGGAGGAGAACGCCCGCGTGCTCCGGGACGACGGCATCCTTGTCGTTGCCGCCTCCGGCAAACGCCACCTCTGGGAACTGCGCGAGGTCCTCTACGACGAGCCGCGCGAGTCGGGCGGCGAGATCAGAACGCCGGACGGCTTTCTGCCCGTCGGCGACGAGACCGTTTCCTACCGCGTGACTGTGCCGGACACCGCCGCGCTCGAAAACTTGTACCACATGACGCCGTTCGCGTTCCGCACGCCCCGCGAGGGACTGGAGCGCCTCCGGAAGACGCCGTCGCTTGACGTGACGGTCGAAGTACTCGTCCGGGTGTTCCGGCGGGAAATCAAAGAGTGAAGGAAGAAAACCGATGAAGATCTCCGTTCTGATCCCGATGTATAACGAATCCGCCATTGTCGCAGACACGTTCCGGACGCTCGCCGGCGCGATGCGGGACTACGCCGCCTTGTCGGGAAATGAATATGAGATCATCTTCTCCGACGACGGCTCGACGGACGGTTCTGCGGATATCGTGCGGCGCGTCATCACCGAGGAAAAAGTCGAAAACGTGCGCGTCATCGGCTACGCGGACAACCGCGGCAAGGGCTCGGCGGTGCGCGAGGCGGTGCTCGCCTCGACCGGCGACATCGTGATCTACACCGACTGCGACCTCGCTTACGGCACGGACGTCATCGGCCGGCTCGTCGATGCTTTTCAGCCGGAGACGGATATCGTCGTCGGCTCGCGCCGGCTCGATAAGGACGGCTATGCGGAGTACACGTTTCTCCGGCGCATCGCGTCCGGCGCGTACGTCGCGCTGCTCCGGCTCCTGACCGGCTTCAAGCTCTCCGACTCGCAGTGCGGCTGCAAGGCGATGCGCGGGGAGACCGGCCGCTCGATTTTTGCCGCATGCGAGACGGACGGCTTTGCGTTCGATCAGGAATTCCTGATGCGCGCCGAGCGGCGCGGCTGCGTCATTGCCGAGATGCCGGTGCGCGTCGTTAATCACCGGGCGAGCTCGGTGCATCTCGTCCGCGACGCCTTCCGGATGATCCGGGACGTTTTGAAGATCAAAAAAACGGTCGCGAAGACCGAACAATAAAAGGAGGACACCCCATGCCTTCCCCCGAAAAAATCAAAAAGACATTCGGAGCGGAGGGCAGAGAGCCCTGCGCGTTCCGCTTCAGAATCATCGGATAAAGCCGCCGCCGGGAAGGTTGTCTTCCCGGCGCTTTTCTTTGCAAAATCATCTTGACATTTCCACTCGCGGGGACTATAATGTGTGGCTGTCGGCAAACGGAAACCGACAGAAAGCGAGGCGGAAAACGGTGCGCGTTTTGAAATTCATGAAGCAGAATATCGTCATGTGCGTGGCACTCGTCGCCGCCGTCGTGACGTCGTGCATCGTCCCGCCGGACGACACTTACCTCGGCTATTTTGACCTCAAAACGCTGAGCTGCCTTTTCTGCGTGCTCGCTGTCGTCTGCGCGCTCAAGAACATCAATTTCTTCTACCACCTCGCGCGCGAAGTCGTCCGCCGCTGCAAGACGACACGGCTCTCGATCCTCGTGCTCGTCTATATCACGTTCATCGGCTCGATGCTGATCGCCAACGACATGGCGCTGCTCACGTTCCTGCCGCTCGGGTATTTCGTCCTCTCCGTCACGGGGCAGGAAAAGCACATGGCGTTCACGTTCATCATGCAGAACATCGCCGCCAACCTCGGCGGGATGCTGACGCCGTTCGGCAATCCGCAGAATTTGTTTCTCTATACGAAATTCAACATCCCGAACGGGGAGTTCGTCCGCATCATGGCGCTGCCGTTCGCCGTCTCGATTGTTATCATCACGGTGCTTTGCCTTCTCGTGAAGTCCGAGCCGCTGTCGCTTCCGGAGGAAAAGGAGCCGCCGCACCCCTTTCGCACGGCGCTGTACCTCGCGCTTTTCGTGCTCTCCATTGCGATCGTCTTCCGCACGATCCCGTACTGGATCGGGCTCGTGGTGATCCCCGCCGTTCTGCTTTTTGCCGACCGGAAAGCGCTCAAAATGGTCGATTACCCGTTGCTGCTCACGTTCGTGTTTTTCTTCATCTTCGCGGGCAACATGGGCCGCATCGGCGCAGTGCGTGAGCTTTTCTCCGGCATTCTCTCGAAGAACACGCTCCTTGTCAGCGTGCTTTCCTGCCAGTGCATCAGCAACGTCCCCTCGGCGATTTTGCTCTCGCAGTTCACGGACAACTACCGCGAGCTTCTCTGGGGCGTCAATATCGGCGGCGTCGGCACGCTGATCGCGTCGCTCGCCAGTCTCATCACGTTCCGGGAATACGTGAAGCATAACCCGGGGAAGGGACTGTACTACATCGGCGTTTTTTCGGCGTTCAACTTCGGTTTTCTGATCGTTCTGACGGCACTTCTGTCGTTCTTCCGCTGAAAACGGAAATTTTTTTGCATTTGCTCTTGCAAACGCGGAAAGAATGTGCTATACTATCTCGCACATAGGGGCATAGCTCAGCTGGTAGAGCAGCGGTCTCCAAAACCGCGTGTCCTGGGTTCGAATCCTAGTACCCCTGCCACGAAAAAGACACCTTCGGGTGTCTTTTTTCGTGGCAGGCATATCTCCACGGATTCGAACCCCGCAAATTTCGGAGAAATTTGCCAGGCGTCACGCGCTGCCGAGAGAACTGTTTGCAGTAAACAAACGGCGTGATGCCGGGTTCGAATCCGCGAAGAACTATCCGAAAATTTCCACTCTTTTTGTAGTTTTCCGATCTCAAACCGTAGAATACAGGTGAAAGGAGGAGAGACCAATGAACGACGACAGCATCATCGCGCTGTTTCAGC
>JAKSPV010000028.1 GCA_024404475.1 Clostridia bacterium
CAGGCTTTTCGGCCGGTTTCTCCGCGGGCTTTTCGGCCGGTTTTTCGACCGGCTTCTCCGCGGGCTTTTCGGCCGCTTTTTTCTCCGGTTTCTTGGGAGAGGGGATCGCCGTCTTGCCCGTCAGATAAGAGTCCAGCCCCTTGATCTGATTCTGCTTCGTCAGAGCGTCGAAGAACGCGTTGAATTCCGCGGGCTCGAGCGTCGCCTGGGTGGATTTGCCCGTGACGCCGCATGAGTCGAGAACGGTCAAGACGTCCTTGCTCTTGAGACCGAAATCCTTGGCAAGCTGATTGATACGGAACGTAGTGGATTGAGCCATTCTATAAATCCCCTTTCTCCGCAGTCGCGGAGCAAAACTTTCGTTTGTTGTAAATTATGTTTCCGGCGTCCCCGGCAGAAGTGCGAGGATCGCGCGGGCGAAGCCGTCGTCGGTGACGGCGGCCGTGGACATCGGCGCCGGTTTGCCGAGTGCCGCGCCGAACTCGTCGGAGGTCAGCGGCAGCGGGCGGCAGGGAACGCCGAAGGACGTGCATTTATCGGTGAGCTGTTTGACGGTGCGGGCGGAGGCGTCGGCGGTGTAGAGTGCGAGGGACGCTGCGGCTTTGCCGCGGCGCACGGTGTCGATGACGCTGTCCTGCCCGGTAACGAGGCGGCCGGCGCGCTTGGCGAGCCCGAGCATCCCGCGGAGTTTATCGGGCTGCATCGGCGGCTTCCTTTTCGCTGAGCGCGATCTCGCTCTCGAGCACGTCGTACAGTTCTTCCGGGATCACGGTGTCGAGGGCGGAGCCGAGGCGTCCCGCTTTCCGCGCCTTGCGGAAGCAGCGGCTCGACGGGCAGAGGTAGGCACCGCGGCCGGGCTTTTTGCCCGTGAAGTCGAGCGACACGGAGCCGTCCGGCGCGCGGACGACGCGGATCAGGTCTTTCTTCGGGCGCGGCTCGCCGCATCCGATGCAGTGACGCTCGGGAACGCGGCGCGTTTTCTGCGGCTGTGCTGCTTTGCTCATGGGTCCTCCTTCGGGCGATCAGCCCTTGGAACCTTTGATATCGATCTTATAACCGGTCAGGCGCGCGGCGAGGCGTGCGTTCTGGCCTTCCTTGCCGATGGCAAGCGAGAGCTGATCACTGTCAACGAGGACTTTCGCGGAACGCTCGCCGTCGAATTCGACCTCGCGGACTTTTGCCGGAGAGAGCGCGGACGCGATGTATTCCTCGGGCTTCTCGGAGAACTGGACGACGTCGATCTTCTCGCCGCCGAGCTCCTGGAGCACCTCGGCGATACGCATGCCGCTGCCGCCGATGCAGGCGCCGATCGGATCGACGTCGGGATCGCGGGACATGACCGCCATCTTGGTGCGGGAGCCGGCCTCGCGGGAGATGCCGCGGATGAGGACGATGCCTTCCGCGATCTCCGGAACGACCATCTCGAACATCCGTTTGACCATGCCGGGATGCGTGCGGGACAGGGTGACGACGGGGCCGGTGCTGCCTTCACGGCTGACCTCGGTGACGAACACCTTGACGCGGTCGCCGACGAAGAAGGTCTCGCCGGGGATCTGCTCGTCCTTCGGGAGGATCGCTTCGCTCGTGCCGGTATCGACGAGGATATCGCCGGTGTCGGGCATGATCTTCGTGACCTGCGCGGTGATGACTTCCTCGCGCTTTTTGTCGTACTCGCGGATCATGTTGCTGCGCTCCGCCTCGCGGATCGCCTGGATGATGACCTGCTTTGCGGTCTGTGCGCTGAGGCGGCCGAAGTTCTTCGTCTTCATCTCGAATTCGACGACGGAGCCGAGGGTGTAGCGGCGGCTGATCTTGCGCGCCTCTTCGAGGGAAATATCGGTGACGGGGTCGAGGACTTCCTCGACGACGGTCTTCTGCTGGTAGACCTTGACGTCCTGCTTCTCGCAGTCGATGGAGACGCGGACGTTCGCGGCGCCGCCGCATTCTCTCTTATAGGCGTTGACGAGCGCGGCTTCGATCTTTTCGAGCATATAGTCCTTCGGAATGCCCTTGACGGTGGTCAGGGCGTCCAGCGCGGTGAAAAATTCGGCGTTCATAGCGGTTAACCTCTCTGTGTTTTTTAACGATTTATGGTTGTCGCCCGCACGGGGGCGGAGGTGATCAGATATCGGTCCAGTCGAACAGCGTCTTGACCTTGGCGACGGCGGTTTTCGGAAGCGTGACGTTCTCGCCGTTTTCCTCGACGGTGATGCAGGTGTCGTCGGCGGCGACGAGCGCGCCGGTCACGGTGCGGCGGCCGTCCAGCGGGGCGAAGAGGCGGACTTCGACGCTCTCGCCGATGGCGGAGGCGAAGTGCTCGGGACGGGAGAGTTCGCGTTCAAGTCCGGGCGAGGAGACCTCGAGACGGTAGGCGTTCTCGATCGGATCGGCCTCGTCGAGAATGGGGTCGATCGCGCGGTGCATCGTCTCGCAGTCGTCGATCGTGATGCCCTCCGGCTTGTCGATCGTGATGCGGAGCACCATCTCGGCGCCCTCCTTGACGTACTCGACGTCCCAGATCGCATAGCCGAGCGTTTCGGCGGTCGGTGTCAGCAGCGTGCGGACGCGCGACGCGATATTTTTACCCAGTTTTTCCATCGTTCACCTCAGGCGGAATGTCCGTTTCATAAAACAGAGAGTGGGAAGAAACAACCCACTCTCATGTTATCCTATCTTAACGGATACATTATATCATCAGTTTTCTTATATTGCAAGGGCAAAAGCCATTTTTTTGTGATTTTTTTGCGTTCTTTTTCGCTTTTTTCAGCCGTCAGTCCGCGGGAAAGACCGTGATGAAATTTTTTCCGTCGCGGCTCGCCGAGACGTGCTGCACGCTCCCGTCATCGTGTTCGTAGAAGACGGTGCCGTCGGAAAGCGTGAGTTTCGAGATATCCTCCGCGATCTGCTTTGCGGACTTGCCGGAGGCGGCGTAGAGGAAGCCGTCGGTGTTCGAGAACAGCGTCCGCCTGCCGACCGTGCAGACCGTCTCGATCTCGCCGCGGACACGCGCGGGCTCGCTGCCCGCCGCGCGGACGTAATAGAGCACGTCGTCCTCGGTCACGTAGTAGTAACTCTTTTCATTCTTTGTGACGGTGAACGTCTTGACGCCCGTCTCGAGGACCTCGGCGTTCTGCCGCTCGTCAAGCGCGATCCGGCAGAGAGTGCCGCGCTCCGCGCGGACATAGTAGAGGTATTTCTCGCCGCACGCGATACCGGACGAGACGTTGGCCGTGCCGAGATGCTCGGTCGTGAAATCGTCGTTCAGATAATAGAGTTCGCTGCCCGCGCGGAAGAACGTTTCGCGGAAGGTGAGCGAGGCGGCGGTGACGACCTGCGTCTTGCCGATCGAGCGCGTCATGCGTGCCGTGCCGGCGCGGAGCAGGAGCGGAATGTCGCTTCCCGCGGTGACGGAGCAGAGCGTGACGGGCGCGCTTCCGTCGGAGAGCATGAGGCGGCAGCCGTTTTCCTCGGCGGTGAGGAACGCAATCTCGCTCCCGTCGCGTGTCAGCGTGATATGCGTGACGAACACGTTCGAGGCGATGCGCTTGCCGTTGAGGAAGAGCGCCCACGTGCCGTTCGATTCGGCGACGTGATAGAGCCGCCGGCAGCCGTTCGTGACGAAAATCGGCGTACCGTCGGCGTCCTGCCGGACGGAACGCTTGCCGTCAAAGGTGTAGACGGCGCCGTCCTCGGTCTTGTAGGCGAGCGTTTTGCCGTCGGGGGAGAGACAGAATTCGGACGTGACGTCCCGGGCGACCTCGACGGTCTTTGCGCCGTGCTTGCGGTAAAGCTGCCCGAGGTCGTCGCGGTAGGCGACGCCGTCCCCGTCCGCCGCGATCGTGAACGAGGTCACGCCCTCGGCGAGAAGCGCCATGGAATCGGGCGAGCAGAGATACAGTACACCGGATTCGGTGAGGAGCACGGCCCTGTCGCCGCGGAGCGAGGTCTTATAGTCGCGGACGCGTCCTTCCGCTTTGGCGGCGAGGGCATCCGTTCCGAAAACGACAGTCGTTTCGTTTGACGTCTCGTCGTAAATGGCGCGGAATGACGTCTCGGTCATGACGTATTTTTCCGGTGTCAGGATCGGGACGAGGATCAGCGCGGCGACGGCGAGGACGAGCAGAATGACGACGGGCACGAGGACCTTTTTCGGGATCCGGCCGATCGCGGTGCCGACGCGCCGGAGGAAGCGGCGCAGGACGGCTTTCGGGCTCTTGCGGACGAGGCGGAGGCCGCAGTTTTCGCAAAATACGCCCTTCTGTTTCTGGCGGGTGCCGCAGTACGGACAGGTCATGGTCATGCCTCCTCGCCGGCGTTTTGCAGAGTCGGAAAACGCCGTGTCATTCTCTTCAAAGTGTACCATATTTTCGGCTTTATCTTGCCTTTTTCGCGGCGAATTTACAATTTGTTCACATTATGAAGAGAAGAAAAGAGCCGCCGCTTCCGCGGCGGCTCCATGAGCCGGATTACGGATTGTAGGGATCGACCTTGATGCCGCGGAGGAGCTGCGTCAGCGAGTTGTCGATCTCGGAAACGTCGGAGGCAAAGACGTAAAACTCCGCTTTTCCCTTGACGCTGACGAGGACGCGCCGTCCCGAGTCGGTGAAGTAGTAGAACGCGATCTCGTAGGTATGGCCGGCAGTCGTCGTGTAGGTGAACGACAGGGCGCGGCGGCTCTCGTCCGCGAGGATCGCGGCCGTTTCCTCTTCGGTGAGACCGGACTCGCCGCGGATCGTGATGCCGAGCAGCGTGATGTAGAAGTACCGGAAGTTGTCGGATTCGCTCTGGGGGATCGTGAGCCCCGTGTCGGTCGTGATGTCGAGAAGGTACTTGTACTGCGTCTGGAGCTGGCCGTCCGTGCCGAGGATCGTGGACGTTTCGACGGAGTGGTGCAGGAAGAACGTGACGTCCTGCGTCGGCGTTTTGATACGGAGCGACGAGATCGAACGGATGTTCTCCGGGAAGACGGAGGTGGCGATCCACGAGAACTGCGGCTGCTCGATGAACGAGAAGTCGTCCGCGGGGACGGCGAGGATGACGGGCTCGATGAGAAGGTCGCCGTTTTTATCGGTGATGTTCGACATCATCGGGAACATGCCGTCGTCGAGTTTGTCGCCGAAGATCATCGTGACCGTGCAGACGTCCTCATAACGCGTGGCGCCTGTTTTGGTCGTCACGGCGCTGCGGATGGTGAAGCGGAAGACGCGGTACGGGTTATCGAGCCCGTAGGCGGCAAAATCGGAATCGTCCGGACCGAGTTTCAGGCAGGCGCGGGGCGACGTCGCGCCCGTGGCGAGCATATAGATCGTGTCCCAGACGAGGGAACTTTTGACCTGATAGCCGGCGGGGTACTGGAAAGTCAGCTCGGTGAGCCCTTCGTCGCCGCTGCTTGCGGCGGTCGGATCGATACTTGTGTCGCCGATGATCTCGCTCGTGATGCTGACGACGGCGGGCATGGCGTCCTGCCCCTCGTCACCGCGGCGGAACAGCATGATGTTGTTGACCATGTAATAGTTCTGCGCGTTCAGACCGGGCGTGAGGGCCGCGGTGACGATCGCTTCGATCGGATCGAGCACGATCGCCGTGGAGGTCGAGGCGGTGTAGTCATCGGAGAAGACCGTTTTCAGAAGCGAGAGCGTGTAGATCGAATCGCGGCCGACGAAGCGGCAGTAGTAGGAGCCGTTCTCGTCGAGCAGCTGGTCGCCGACCTCGACCGAATAGGTCTTGCCGTAGATCGTCTCGATCGTCCAGGAGGCGACGGGCTCGTCGAGCCCGTACTCCGCCATCTGCTCCGGTGTCGCGTTGTCGCAGACCTTGGAGGACGCGAGCGGGTAGCCGACGGTGTTGATGAGCGCCGAGAACGCGATGTTCGCAAAGGAGACGGTCTCGTGTCCGTCGATGACGAATGAGTCGTTCGCGTCGCGGTAGAACCGGTACGAGCCGTGTTCGTTCGTGACGGAGAAGGACTGGATGTATTCCCGCGTGGTGTACGGGAAGAGGAGGAAGAGCCCGCTGTCTGTGACCTGTTCGATATCGTCTACCGGCGTCGGGAGGACGGGATCGTCTGCCGGCTTATCCGCGAGAAGCGGCTTCAAGACGGCGAAATACCCAACGAGCAGGATGACGAAGGCGGCGGCCAGCGCCACGGCGGGGATCAGTTGTTTTTTCATTACGAATGTTTTCTCCTTACGCAGACGACGGTACCGACGGCGGCGAACACGAGCGGCAGAACGACCGTCATGAGGGCGGTCCAGAGGTGGGCTTCGGCGGTCGTCACGGTGATCGCGGTGTCGTCAAGTGCCTTGAAGTCGATGTTGGCGAGCTTCGTGTCGCGGCCGACGGCGGTCAGCGTGGTGAGCAGGATATCGCGGTTGGCGTAGACGTTGCTGTAAAGGTACGAGGAGGACGCGAAGGTGGGGGAACCGAACGCCGCGATGTAGGAATAGCGGTACGTCACGGTGTAGTTGCCGAATTCGCTCTTGTCCTCGACCTGGCGGCGTGCGCGGGCGAGAACGGCGAGATTGAAGGCGCCCTCGTCGATCTTCTCACCGCCGAGCAGCAGCTCGGAGGTCGGGAAGCTCTGGAGAACGGGGGAGACCTCGACGATGTCGTACGCGTTCTTCGTGAACGTTTCGCCGCGCGTCAGAAGCAGCGACATGCTGTTGCGGATCGCGGTCATCGGCATCGAGGAGAGGTTTGACAGCTCCTTGTAGAGTGACGAACCGAGCGTCTCCGTGCCGTACTGCGGCTGGAGCGTCAGGCCGTCCACGCTTCTCGCGTGGTCGTAGTCGCGGATCTGGGTGCCGGCCTCAAAGCCGATGCCCCACTCGTCGAGCAGCTCGGCGAGGTTCGATCTCGGTGCGCCGTTTTCCCACGCGAACGCGGACGGATGCGTGTAGTCGCCGAAGACGAACAGCGCGTTGTCGCCGACCGTCAGGAACTCATCGAGCTTTTTGATTTCGTTGCCGTTGTCGCGTTCGGCCTCGGCGATGCCGACGAAGTCATACGCAGGGTTGAAGATCACGATGATCTTGGTGTCGGGGTCGATCTCCTCGCGGGTGAGGTCGATCGTCCTGACCTCGAAGCCCGCGTCGGCGAAGAGCGTGGCGAGCGGGTAGGAGCCGGGGTACTGCGGCACGCCGTCAACGACCTGCACCGTGAAGTTCTCGGTGACGTCCTCGCCGTGGCCGACGGTGAAGCAGACAATCGGCGTTTCGGCCGCCGTGACCTGCAGGATGTAGGACACGAAGCGGTATTCGCCGTTGTACGCCCAGACGGTCTCGCCGTCCTCGTCGGTGATGAAGAAGTTCATGTAGCTCGGTACGCGCGCGATGCCGCTCGTCTTGTCGTAGATGACGACGGACGAGGAGGAGATGCCGGACGACGTGTAGCTCTTGAACGGCTCGAAGAACGATTTTTCGACGCGGATGTTGTGGCACTCGACGTTGATGTTCGGGTTGCAGTCCGCGATCAGCGACGCGGTGTTGAAGATGTAGCGGAGGAGCGAGTCGTTTTTGACGATATCCTCGTCCGCGCAGAAGTAGATGTCGATCTCATCGTCGATGTCGCCGAGGTAGTCCTTCGTCGAGTCAGTCAGCGTGAAGACCTCCTCGTCGGTCATGTCGGCGTACCACAGATAGTGGTTGCAGAGTGCGGTGAAGACGACGTTCAGAAGGATGACGACCGCGATGAACGCGGCGGTCAGCGCGGTGGCGGCGGCGCCGTAGCGGAACGCCTTGGATTTGAAGAACGATGTACGTTTCATGTCTGTTTCACCTCCCGGTCATGCCCAGCGGCGCTTGTCGTAGATGCGCACCGTGAGGAAGAGGAAGACGGCAGCGACGGAAACGTAGTACAGCGCCGACGCGAAGTCGAAGATGCCGTAGGTGAAGTTGCCGAAGCGGCTGTAAATGGAGATCCAGCTCAGAACGACGCGCACGGCGTAAATGTCGATCAGCGAGTTCAGCACGGAGCAGATGAGGAGTACGAGCAGAATGCCGATCGTGCCGAGCGCCGCGACGAACTGGTTTTCGGTCAGGGACGAGATGAAAACGCCGATGGCGATGAAGCACGCGCCGACGAGGAGCACGGCGATGAAGCAGCCGGCCGTCGTGGCGAAATTGAAGTTATAGTGCCCGTAGTTGTCCTTGGAGAAGAGGTAGACGGGGATGAGGTAAACGAGCGAGAGCGCCATCGAGCCCGCGAACATCGTGAGCGCGGAGAGGTACTTCGCGAGCACCATGCCGGACGTCGAGACCGGCGCCGTCAGAAGAAGCTGCTCGGTGTGCATCCGCTTTTCCTCGGCAAAGCTCTTCATGGTGAGCAGGGGGATCAGGATGACGAACGCATAGAGCAGGAAGATGAAATAGGTGGAGGTGCTGCACGTCTGGGATTCCAGCGTGCAGAAGCCGGCGAGGAAGCCGGACACGGCGAAGAAGACGGCGAAATAGATGTAGCCGCCGGGGGTGCGGAAGAATGACTTCAGCTCCCGTTTATAGATCGAACCCATATCGGTTTACTTCCTTTCTCAGCTGCGGGCGGCGGCACGGCGGCGCTGCTTGTCGTCTTCTGCCGTCACACGGATGAAGATGTCTTCGAGGTTGGCGCTGACGGGCTCCATCGAGAGGATCGCCCAGCCGTGCTCCGCCATGGCGAAGAAGACCGGACGGCGGATGTCCGCGCCGTCTGCCGCTTCGAGGCGGTACGTATAGGCGTCTGCCTCGCGCTCGGAGGTGATATCGGCGGCGGCGACGCCGGCGACGGCGCGCAGAACGGGCAGCACCTCGCGCTGCGGACCCGCGACCTTCAGTTTGATGCCGCGTGCCTGCCCGACGCTTTTCATGATCGCGTCGGCACGCTCGTTCGCCACGATGCGTCCCTCGTTGATGATGACGATGCGGTCGCAGACGGACTGCACTTCGGAGAGAATGTGGCTCGACAGGATGACCGTGTGGGTTCTGCCGAGGTTGCGGATGAGGTTGCGGATCTCGATGACCTGCTTCGGGTCGAGACCGACGGTCGGCTCGTCGAGGATGATCACCGGCGGATTGCCGATGAGGGCGGCGGCGATGCCGATGCGCTGGCGATAGCCCTTCGAAAGGTTCTTGATGAGCCGGTTTTCGACGTCCGCGATCTTCGTTACCTCCGCGACCTCGCGGAGATGCGCTTCACGGTTCAGCGTGCATTTTTTGAGCTCGTACAAAAAGCCGAGATACTCGCCGACCTTCATGTCGGGGTACAGCGGCGGCTGCTCGGGCAGAAAGCCGACGAGCCGCTTCGTTTCGTTCGGGTTTTCGAGAACATCGATCCCGCCGACACGGACGGTGCCGGAGGTCGAGGAAAGATAACCGGTCAGGATGTTCAGCGTGGTGGACTTGCCGGCGCCGTTCGGGCCGAGGAAGCCGACGACCTCTCCTTTTTCGACGGAGAAGCTGATGTCATCGAGCGCGGTGTGATTACCGAATTTTTTGCTGAGATGACTGATTTCGATCATACAGATAACTCCTGTTCCAGCCCATGTAGGGACACGGGTTGCAAGATAGCATTATTTTAGCACCAATTTATAAACAAATTATGAACGGAACGTGGAAAACAGGAAAAAAGAAGGAGAAGACGCGGTGAATTTTGCGTCTTCTCCGGGAAATAGGAAGGACTCAGATGAAAAGGACACAGCCCTGCCGTTTGAAGTGCTCGATCTTGCGGTCGATCTCCTCCTCGGTCGTGCCGAGGTACCGCGCGAGGCACGCTTTGCAGAGGAAAGTCTCAGAGCCGCGATCGACCATTTTCAGGTAGGCGGCGATCTCATTGGTCGAGAGCGGCGCCTTGCACGTTCTGCAGCGTTCCATCAGGCGTCGACGATCTTGCAGCGCCAGACTTCGCAGTCGCAGTTCTTGATCTGGCGGAGGACGTAACTGTTCTGGACGGTCATTTCCTCGCCCGTCCAAATCTCGCGCATCCGGAGCGTCTTATGGAGTGACGGGTTGAGCCCGAGCTGATCGAGCGTGAAGGACGCGCGGTTGTCGCGGTCGGTGAGATTGAAGATGCCGATGACGAACTCGCCGCCGGAGAGCTGGCGCACGAACACGTCCACGTCGAGGCGGAAGTCCTTTTTGAGCAGGTGTACCTGGCGGCACGCGGGATCCTGGTTGATCGCGATGAGATCGCGGTTCATGAGGATCTTCTTCGTCGTGTCGCTCATGTTGCGGATGTCGCAGCCGATCATCAGCGGGGAGCCGAACATCGACCAGGCGGAGAAGTGCGTCTTGTACTGCGTTTCGTTCATACCGTCGCCGATGAAGCGGCTTTCGCCGTGGATGCCGACGACGAGCATATCCATGTCGTTGAAGCAGCCCTGCCCGTGGTACGGGAACAGCGGGATCTGCTGGCGGATGATCTCCTTGATGGATTCCCAGTTGTCATGGATGTCGTTCGTCGAGCGCCACATCGAGGCGGACGTTTCCTTGATCCATTCCCAGGTGTTGTCGGCGCCCCAGGTGCAGGCGCTGAACAGAATGTCACGGCCGCAGTTTTCGAGCGCCGCGCCCATGCGGCGGTAGAGCACCTTGCCCTCGGTGAGCTGGCTGTGCAGGCAGTAGTCGTATTTCAGGAAATCGACGCCCCAGGACGCGAACGTCTCGGCGTCGAGAAATTCGTTGTCGAAGCTGCCGGGGAAGTGCGCGCAGGTAACGGGGCCCGCGCAGGAGTACATGCCGAATTTCAGTCCTTTGGAGTGGACGTAGTCGGCGACGGGCTTGATGCCCTCCGGGAATTTCTCGGGATCGGGACGGAGGCGGCCGTCCGCGCCGCGGGTAGGCATCGACCAGCAGTCGTCGATGACGAGGTATTCGTATCCGGCGTCGCGCAGACCGGTCGAGACCATGGCGTCAGCCGTCTCGCGGATCAGTTTGTCATTGATGTTGTACTCAAAGGTATTCCAGGAGTTCCAGCCCATCGGCGGTGTCTGTTTGAACATGATGATGTCCGTCCTTTCCGTATGCGGAAAAATGTGGCGTTCTGCCAAGTTCTATGATACCGAAAAAACCGCCGGCTGTCAAGAGCCGGCGGGGGAGTTCTGCGGTTATTTCTCCCGTATTCCGATCACGGCGCCCATGGCGCCGCGTTTGCCGCCGGTCGCCCGGTGGGAATGGAAGAGATCGGGACGGCAGGCGGTGCAGTTTTCCGAGACGTCGATCCGGGAGGCGGGAACGCCCGCATTCTCGAGCAGCTCGCGGTTCATGCCCTGCAAATCGGCATAAAGCCGCCCGCCGCGGCGCGTGATATGCCGCACGGAAAAATCCTCGCCGCGGAGCTCCGTAACGCGTGCGAGAAAGTCCTCGCCGACCTCGTAGCAACAACTGTGGATCGACGGGCCGATCGCCGCCGCGAACGAATCCGGCAGGGCGCCTGCGGCGCGCATCACCCGCACGGCTTCGGCGGCGATCCCGGCCGCCGTACCGCGCCAGCCGGCGTGGACGGCGCCGATGACGGGGGACCCGTCGGCCCGTCGGGCAAGAAGGAGAACAGGCACGCAGTCGGCGACGCGGACGAGCGGATAGACGCCCGGCTCCGTTGTCACGTAACCGTCGGCGAGCAGGGGCGGATCGCGGAAGATGCCCTCGCCGCCGTTTTCGCGCCCGACCGTGCGGACAGTCGCGGAATGGATCTGGTGGCCGCAGACGACGCGGGAGAGAACTTCGTCCGGCTGCTCCTCGCCCGAGGCGAGCGAGAGGAGGATGCGGATGTTCTCCCGGACGGTCTTCCCGTCGTCGCCGCGGTCAGGTGCGACGTTCATCTTTGCCGTGTGGGGCAGGGTGCTGACGCCGCCCTCGCGGGTGGAAAAGGCGTGGAAGACGTCGGGCGCCAGAAGCGCGTCCGAGCGGAAAATGCCGCTGTCAAAACGGAACATAGTGTGTCCTTTCATTTGGGAAAAGGAGAAGCGTGTGCTTCTCCTTTTCGTGTTGTTTTATTTCGCTTCGATCATGCTCTTGTCCCACATGGCGGGGGCTTCGTAGCCGAGGAGGTTGACGACGGTGGCGGCGACGTTCGAGAGCCCGTAGGGGCCGTTATCGCGCAGCACGCGGTAGGTGTCACCGTAGAAGTTGTCGTAGATGTAGCACGGCACGGGGTTGAGCGTGTGGCTCGTCTTCGCCTTCGGGGTGCCGTCCTTGTTGTATTTCGGCTGGCCGGTCTTCTTATCGAGCTCGCACATCTCGTCGGCGTTGCCGTGGTCGGCGGTGATGACCGCGACGCCGTGGAGCTTATCAACGACTTTCAGGATGCGGGCGAGCTGGAGATCGAGCGCCTCGATGGAGCAGCGCGTCGCGGCGAGCGAGCCGGTGTGGCCGACCATGTCGCCGTTCGGGAAGTTGACGCGGAGGCACTTGTACTTGCCGGATTCGAGACATTCGATGAGCTTATCGGTGATCTCGGCGCACTTCATCCACGGGCGCTGCTCGAACGGCACGACGTCGGACGGGAT
>JAKSPV010000029.1 GCA_024404475.1 Clostridia bacterium
TGGAGCAGCTCGGCGCGCCCGGATGGTCGTTCGGTCCGGCGAAGGTCCGGCTGACCGTCCGCACGGCGGATGGAAAAAAGCTCGCGTCGGTGAACGCCGAGGTTTACAACGACGGCACGGATGCTTTCCCGGACAACGTCACGCATATCGAGTGGCAAAGCAGCAGCGTCGTCGTGACGCTCGGGATGATGGAAACGCCCAATGAGGATGTCACGATCACGTGGAAAAACTAAACGAATAAAAAAGCGCACCCCGCGGGGTGCGCTTTTTTCGTATTTATTCGTCTTCTTCTTCGACCGGCGCGACAAAGACTTTCGCTTTCGTCACGCGGAAGTCGTCCATCTCGGTGACGGTCACGGTCAGATTCTTGTAATCGAAGCCGCGCCCGACCTCCGGCTCCGCATCGAGCATCTCGACGCACCAGCCGCCGACGGTCGTGTACTCCGATTCAAAATCGCGGTCTTCAAATTCGATCTCGTCGAAGAAATCCTCGATGTTCATGTCGCCGGACACCTCGTAGGTGCCCTCGCCGACGGAGATGATATCTTCCACGATCTCATCGCTCTCGTCCCAGATCTCGCCGACGAGTTCTTCGAGGATGTCCTCCATCGTGACGACGCCGAGCGTCCCGCCGAACTCGTCGATGACGACGGCGAGGTGAGTGTGCGTCTTCTTCATCATTTCGAGCGCCGCAGGCAGGCGCATCGTTTTGTGAAGGAACATCGGCTCCATGAGGACCCGGCGGATGTCGAACGTGTCGTTTTCGAGCTTCGCTTTGTAGAAATGGTTGAGCGAGAGGATGCCGATGACGTGGTCGATCGAGTCCTCGTAGACGGGGATGCGCGAATAGCGCGACGCATCCGCGGTCTGCTCGATCGTCTCGAAGTCATCGTCAACGTCGATGCTGACGAGGTCGATGCGCGGCGTCAGGATCTCCGCCACGGTGGTGTCTTTGAAATCGAGCGTCGATTGCAGAAGCTCGCTCTTGTCCTCGTCGATGACGCCCTCCTCCTCGACCGTTTCGATGATCGTGGAGAGTTCCTCCTCGGTGACGGTCGGGTCGTCCTCGCCGTGGTCCTTGCCCCAGAGCCGGCTGAGCGCGGACACGAGCAGCGTCACGAGCCAGACGAGTGGGTAGAGCAGGATCATGAAAATGCGGATCGGATAGGCGACCGCGGGGGCGAACTTGTCGGCGTTTTCCTTCGCAACGATTTTCGGCACGATCTCGCCAAACGTCAGGATGATGAGCGTCATGGCGACGGTCGAGAGGACGGACGCGAGCCCGTCGTTCTCCCCCCCGGAGATGCGGACGATCAGCGCCATGACGGCGACGGTTGCCGACGTGGACGCGGCGATGTTGACGAGCGTGTTGCCGATCAGGATCGCGGACAGCGCGGGCTTGAAGTTGTCGAGGATCTTTTCCGCGAGCGCGGCGGCGCGGCTGCCGCTCTCGGCGGCATGGCGGAGGCGCATCCGGTTCGCGCTGCTCAGCGCGATCTCGGAGGCCGAGAAAAACGCGGAGAACAGCAGCATCAGAAGAATTACCAAAAGAGCGGTCAGAAGCGTCATTTCCCGTCGCCTCCCCCCGCCGCGAGCTCGTCCGGCTCGCAGATCCGGATGACGACGCGGGCAAGCTTGCCGTCGTCGTCGGTCTCTTCCGCGGTGAATTCGTATCCGCCGCGGATAAAGGCGGCTTCCTCCTCGGGTGTGTTGCCGAGGTATGCCGTGATGATCTCCCGGAGCGTCTTCGCGCCGTCCGGTGCGAGCGGCGTCCCGCGGAGCGGACGTTTCATGCGGCGCATCGCTTCCGCGAGCGTCAGCGACGGATCGGCCTCATACCGGTTGCCGCCGAGCCCGTAAAAGCGCTCGTCCACGACGTCGTCCTCGTCCCAGATCTCGCCGACGAGTTCTTCGAGGAAGTCCTCGATCGTGACGAGACCGAGAATATGTTTTTCGTCGTCCGTGACGAACGCCATGTAGATCTTGTGCTGCCGCATCGTTTCGAGCAGCTCGTCGATCTTTGCGTCACGCCGGACGAAATAGGGCTTTGTCAGGTTTTTGCGGATGTATTTCCGCACGGGCCCGTCGCGGTGGTCGAGATAATTCTTGAAGAACCAGCGCAGCGGCATGAGCCCGATCAGGTGATCGAGGTCGCCGTCGCAGACGGGGATGCGGGAGTGATTGGTCGTTTTGAGTGCGTCGAGCAGCTCACGCTTCGGTGCGCCGATGTCGATCCAGAAAATATCGTCGCGCATCGTCATGACGTCGCCGGCGGTCGTTTCGGAGAAATCCATCGCGGATTTGAGCAGGTCGGTCTGCTCCTCGTCCACGACGCCCTCCTCGCCGATCGTTTCGATGATGTCGTAAAGTTCCTCTTCCGTGATCGACGGCTGCTCGCTCTTGCCGAAGATGCGCGTCGCCAGACGAGCCGCAGAGCGGAACACGACGACGAGCGGGTAGAAGAGCCGCATGAAAAAGCGGAGGATCCCGGCCGCACCGAGCGCGACCGTTTCGCTTCTGTCGTCGGCAAGTGCTTTCGGCAGCATTTCGGCGAAGAAGAACAAAACGACGGTCGTGACGAGCGTCGAATAGGTGCTGATGCTCGGGACGTTCCGGAACGTCTCCACCGCGATGACCGTGGCGATCGAGGCGGCGGCGATCGACGAGATGTTGATGCCGATCAGAATCGTCGTCAGCGCGTCGTCGAAATGGTCGAGAATATACAGCGCGCGCGATGCGCGGCGGTTCCCGTCATCCGCGAGGCATCGAAGACGCACCCGGCTGACGGTACTGTACGCGGTCTCCGCCGAAGAGAAGAACGCGTTTGCAAGCATAAAGAAAAAGAAAAGCAATAAAAGAGGCAACGGACTGCCTTCGTCCATGGGGAAAAACCAACTCCTTCGGGAAGTAATACACAATCAGTATAGCAGAAAAGCCGCCGCTTGTCAAGCAACAAAGACGCAGCACCAAACGTCCTTTGCCTGTTTGTTTCCCGTCGCCTTTGGAAAAGGCGACCGGGGTGCGGGGGCAGAGCCTCGCCGGGGTTTGGGGCGGAGCCCCGACATGGAAGCCCCTCCGGGGTTTGGGGCGGAGCCCCAACATAGAACGTTCCTTTGTTGGGCTGCCGCCCAAACCTGCCGTGGGGCGGCGCCCCACGGCAGGAGCCACGGCTCCTGCACCTCGGAACAGGGGATAGCAAAAAGCCGCGCCCCACGGGGCGCGGCTTTGTTTTATTTCGCTTCGTAGACGACGCGGCCGCCGATGATCGTGTGCGACACGTTGACGTCCGGGTCGAAAATGACGACGTCGGCATCGTAGCCGGGGCGGAGGAGGCCTTTGTTCGGAATGCGGCAGATCGTCGCCGGGGTGATCGTGGACATCGTGATGATATCGGAGAGCGAGCACGAGGTCATCGTCATCATCGTGCGGACGAGCCGGTCGAACGTGGCGATACTGCCGGCGAACGACGAGTGATCGAGCAGCATGGCGACGCCCTTTTCCACGACGACGTCCATGCCCGCCTTGACGGAGCCGAGCCGGAAGTATTTGTCGGTCGTGCCTGCGCCGCGGGAGGAGTCCGTGATGAGCGCGACCTGATCAGGCCGCTTGAACTTCGTCGCAAACGTGAGCAGCGAGGAGGGCAGGTGGCAACCGTCCGCGATCAGCTCGACGGTCATCCCGTCGATGAGGAACGCGCTTTCGAGCACGCCCGCGTGACGGAAGCAGTCGATGCGGTGAACGGTGGACATCGAGGAATAAAGATGCGTCACATGCGTGAAGCCGGCCTCATAAGCGGGGATGACTTCCTCATACGTCGCGTCGGTGTGTGCGATCGACGGGAGAATGCCGCGCTTTGTCAGCTCGCGCGCAAATTCGGGCGCACCGGGCAGTTCCGGCGCCGCCGACCAGCGCATGATCGAGGACGACGCTTCAAGGCACTTCATGTATTCGGCAGGATCGGGGCAGCGTACCTGGTTCGGGTCCTGCGCGCCGCACTGCTTCGGGCTGAAATACGGGCCCTCGAGGTGAAGTCCGGGCATGTTCGCGCCGTCGTGCGGGGTGTTCTTGATCTTCTCGAAGATCGAGAGCGCGCCGAAGATCTCTTCGGTGCTGGCGGAAAGGAGCGTCGGAAGCAGCGTCGTCGTGCCGTGCTCGGCGTGCGTGCGTGCTGCCTTGAAGAACGCTTCCTCGGAGCAGTCCATGAAGTCGTATCCGCCGCCGCCGTGCGTGTGGATATCGATGAAGCCGGGCGTGACGTATTTGCCCTCGGCGTCGATGACGCGGTCTGCCGAAAAGTCCTCGCCGAACGAGGCGATCTTGCCGCCCGCGAGGTTGAGTGTTCCCGTCGTGATGCCGCAGGGCGTGACGATGCGGCCGTTCCGGATCTGGAGATTCATGTTCGTCCTTCTTTCCCCGGCCCGTAGCCGGTATGCAAAGAGGCCGCACGCGGCAGCCCCTTTTGGATTTGTATTACAGTTCGCAGTTGCCGACCGTGCGCGGGAACGGGATCGAGTCGCGGATGTTGCCGATGCCGGTCAGGTACATGACGCATCTCTCGAAGCCGAGACCGAAGCCGGCGTGGCGCGCACTGCCGTATTTGCGGAGGTCGAGGTAGAAGCCGTAGTCCTCTTCCTTGAGCCCGAGCTCGTTCATTCGGGCGAGCAGCTTGCCGTAGTCGTCTTCACGCTGCGAGCCGCCGATGATCTCGCCGATGCCGGGAACGAGGCAGTCCATTGCCGCGACGGTCTTGCCGTCGGGGTTCTGCTTCATGTAGAACGCCTTGATCTCCTTCGGGTAGTCGGTGACGAAGACGGGACGCTTGAAGATTTTTTCGGTGAGGTACCGCTCGTGCTCGGTCTGCAGGTCGCAGCCCCAGAACACCTTGTAATCGAACTCGTCGTTGTGCTCCTCGAGCATCTTGACGGCGTCGGTGTAGGTGACGCGGCCGAAGTCGGAGGAGAGGACGTGATTGAGGCGTTCGATCAGCCCGTTGTCAACGAACTGGTTGAAGAACGCGATCTCCTCGGGTGCTTTCTCCATGACGTAGCGGATGATGTATTTGAGCATATCTTCTGCGAGCGTCATGTCGTCTTCGAGGTCGGCAAACGCGATCTCCGGCTCGATCATCCAGAACTCTGCCGCGTGGCGCGTCGTGTTCGAGTTCTCGGCGCGGAACGTCGGGCCGAACGTGTAGATGTTCTTGAACGCCATGGCGAACGTTTCGCCGTTGAGCTGGCCGCTGACGGTCAGGTTCGTGCTCTTGCCGAAGAAGTCCTTCGAGTAATCGATCTTGCCGTCCTCGGTGCGGGGCAAATCGTCAGGGTCCATCGTCGTGACGCGGAACATTTCGCCTGCGCCCTCGCAGTCGCTTCCGGTGATGAGCGGCGTGTGGACGTACACGAAGTCGCGTTCCTGGAAGAACTGGTGGATCGCGTAAGCGGCGAGCGAGCGGACGCGGAACGCCGCCTGAAACATGTTGGTGCGCGGGCGGAGATGCGTGATCGTCCGGAGATATTCAAGCGTGTGGCGCTTTTTCTGCAGCGGGTAATCGGGCGTGGAGGTGCCCTCGACGGCAACGTCGGTCGCGTGCATCTCAAAGGGCTGCTTTGCGTCGGGCGTTGCGATGATCTCACCGGTGGCGACGATAGCGGCGCCTACGTTGAGTTTCGAGAGTTCGGCGAAGTTGCCGAGCTTATCGTCGTACACGATCTGGAGCGTGTCAAAGAACGTGCCGTCGGACAGCACGATAAAACCGAATGTTTTGGAGGCGCGGACGGAGCGCACCCAGCCGCCGACCGTCACGGTCTTGCCGGCAAAGGCGTCTCTTTCGCGGAACAGTTCACGGACAGAAGTCAGCTTCATAATTCCCTCGTTCACAGATAAAATATGAGTACCCGTATCATACCACGTTTTCGCTGAAAAATCAACATCTTATCGCGGAAAAAACGGAAAAAAGCGCCGACGGCATCGCGGCTGCGCCGGAAAATGTCGTTTTTCCTCGTTTCTCCTCGGGAAATTTCCGATTTTCTCTATACAAACCGAAAATCTTGTGCTATAATACATACTGTATAGTTTTATGATTATAAGGAGATTTGTCGATGGACAGATCGAACGATAAGCGCGACAGCCGGCAGAAAACGTCCGGCGGGCGCGGCGGTGCCGCTTACGGCACCGGAAAAGGGCAGGGAGACCGCCGCGAGCGTGCCGCCCGCCCCGCAAAATACGCATCGAACGGACGCCCCGCGGCCCGCACCCAGTTCAGCGAGCCCGTGCCCGGCGCCGTGATCGGACGGAACGCCGTCCGTGAACTTCTGAAATCCGGCCGCACCATTGACAAGCTGCTTGTGCGCCGCGGCGACAGGGAGGGCTCCATCGTCGTCCTCGTCGCGGAAGCGGTGAACCGCGGGATCCCCGTGGTCGAGGTCGATGCCGCGAAGCTCGACGATATGTCCGGCGGCGGCAACCACCAAGGCGTGCTCGCCATGGCGGCGGAGAAAGAATATACCGATGTGGATTCCATGCTCGCCATGGCGGCAGAGCGCGGTGAAAAACCGCTGCTCGTCATCGCGGACGGCATTGAGGATCCGTGGAACCTCGGCGCTCTGATCCGCTGCGCCGAATGTGCCGGTGCACACGGCGTCATCATCCCGAAACGCGGCGCCGTCGGTCTGACGCCCGCCGTCACGAAGGCATCGGCCGGTGCGATCGAGCACATGCCCGTCGCCAAGGTGGCGAATATCGCCGCGACGGTCGAAGACCTCAAAAAGAAAGGTGTCTGGGTGTTTGCCTCGGAGGCAGGCGGCGTTGATTTCTACGACGTGGATTTCGACGTGCCCGCCGCGATCGTCTTCGGCAGCGAAGGCGATGGCATCGCGCGGCTCGTCCGCGAAAAGAGCGACTACACGATCTCGATCCCGATGTATGGGCAGGTCAACTCGCTGAACGTCTCGACGGCGGCGTCAGTCATCCTGACGCGTGCTGCGCGGATGCAGCGCTCCGGCAAAAAACTCTGATGAAATCGAACGATACAATCCTTGATGAAAGGCATGGTCACGGATCATGAGCGATTGGAACAACAAGAATCAGCCGAACGGCGAAGAAAACGATTTCTTTTCGGCATTCGGTGAAGACGAAACGGCGGACGACAGCTCGACGGATATCCAGGCACTCTTCATGAAGTACCTGAACGACACGGACGCGGCTGCCGGCGAGCCCGAGGCGGAGGAGACCGAAGCAGCAGAAGAGCCGGCGAAGGAGACCTCCGACGACGCACTTCTCGACTTCGATCTTCTGGCGGACGGCGTGGAGCTTCCCGAGGCGGAAGACGCCCCGGAGGAGACCGATGAAGCCGCGGAAGAGACCGACGACACCGACGAGGATCTGTTCGGCGAGGCCTTTGCGGACGAATTTCCGGACGAGACAGACGACGAGCCGAAGAAGAAAGGGCTCTTTGCCCGCCTGCTCGGCAAGATGACCGCCGACTACGGCGAGGAAGAGAAAGAAGAAGATAGCTTCGTCGATTACGCCGACCGGTACGCGGACGAGTACGCTGCGGCTGCCGCCGGTGACGGTGAGGCGACCGAAGAAGAACTGCCCGAAGAGGAGCCCGCAGAGGAAGAGGTGCTCATCGAGGAAGAGATCCCCGAGGAAGCGGACGAGACCGCGCCCTTTGAGGAAGAGACCTCCGAAGAAGAGCCCGCCGTGGAGGAATTTCCCGAAGAGACGGACGAATACGCGGCGTTTGAGGAAGAGATTCCCGAGGAGGAGCCTGCCGCAGACGAGTTTGCCGAGGAGACGTCCGCCGAGGAGGAAACGCCCGACGACACCGACATCAACCTTATGGTCGCGTTCGGCATGGACGAAGAGCTTGACCGTCAGGTTGGCACCAAGAAAGCGGAGCGCATCCGCGAGAAGATGGCCGACTCCGGCAATGTGATCGTCCGTGAGCCCGTTGATTACGAATACACCTCACCGTCGCAGAAACGCGACATTGCCGACGCGTACAAGAGCTCGATGATGATGACCAACATCAAGCTTGCCGCCGCGTGCGTGGCGTTCGTGCTGCTTCTGATCTTTGAGAATATCGCCATGTTCGGCGTCCAGTTCGGCGGTGCGTTCGACCCGAGCGTGTACCCCGTATCCTACATCATGATCGGTCTGTGCGGCGGCCTTATCGCTACGGCACTTGCATTTGAACAGATTATCCGCGGCTTCAAGGCGCTCATGGCCGGCAGGCCGTCCGTTGAGACGCTGCTCGGCATTTTCGCCGTCGGCAACGTCGTTTATTCCATCGTCCTCGCCATCACCGCCGAGGGTTCCGGACGTGAGCCGCAGCTCTTCAACGCGGTGCTCGCGCTGTGCGCCGTGCTCGCACTACTCTTTGAGCGCATCTCCGCGAAGCGTGAGATCCTCAGCTTCAACGTCGTGGCCTCCGGCAAGACGAAATACGTCCTGCGCCGTATCCTGGCCGCCAACGCGCCTGATGAGACCGAGGCGTTCGAAACGTCCAGCGACGTTCTGAAACTCGAGAAGACCTCCTTCGTTGACGGCTTCTTCAGCCGCTCGTTCACGAAAGACACCTCGAGTTCCTCGACGATCGCATTCCTTTCCGTCATGATCCCGCTGTCGTCCGTCCTTGCCGCCGTGATCGCCGGCTTCATGGGCGACGCCGATCCCGTCCGTGTGGCGGGCATGACGTTCAGTGCCGCGCTTCCGCTCTCACTGCTCCTTTCCTACGGCTTGCCGTTCTACCGCGCATGCCGCAATTCTTACGTCGAGGACGCTACGATCGTCGGCGAATGCTCGCTCAGCGAATACGCCGATGCGACGCTGATCTCCATCGACGAGGGCACGGCTTATCCGTCCTCCTTCGTCAAGGTCAAGAACGTCCGCGTCTTCAACAACTACCGTTTTGATAAAGTCCTGTACTTCGCGGGCAGCGTGTTCCGCAAGACGGGCGGCCCGCTTGGGGACGTTTTCAGCGTGGCGGCCGGCGACGTCGGCTGCTCCGATGACGTCGAACTCGAAAAGGTCGGGGACGGCTATATCACGGCTTCCGTGGACGGCCGCCGCGTGACGTTCGGCTCTGCCGAAGCGCTGCTCGGTCTCGGTTTCCCGGACGTTTTCCCGGAAGACACCGCCTCGGAAGAGAACGGTACCCGCGTCATGTACATGTTCCGCGACGATATCCTCGTTGCCGAACTGTACGTCAATTACGTCATGGATCCTGACTTTGAGGCGGCGCTCGCCGACCTCAGCGAGGCAGGACTCAGCATCTGCGTCTGCAGTCTCGACCCGAACATCGACGACGATCTTCTGGCACTCAGTCTCGATCTCAACCAGTATCCGATCCGTGTCGTGAAGACACAGAAGCCGGTCGTCGTGACGACGCTCGACCGCGTTGACAGCGGCATCGTCAGCCGCGGTACGCCGAAGGGCCTGCTCCGCGCGCTTTCCTACTGCGACGACGTATTGCATCTGCGCCGTACCGGCGAGCAGCTCTCGTGGGCGTCCGTCCTCGTGACGCTGATCCTGTCGATCGTTCTGACGGTGCTCGGCGTGGCGTGCGGCATCAACTCGTTCCACGTGACGCTTTACCAGCTCCTGTGGATGCTGCCGGCCGTCATCATGGCATACGTCCGCATCAAACTCTGACCTGATCCATTATCCGAATCACCGCGGCGGAGCACGGGTTTCCCGTCCCCGCCGCTTGTTTCTTGATTGCATCCGAAAAGAGGAATTTCATCATGCGTGAAGACCTGAAACCGCTTTTGTCCCTAGTCGAAAAGCCCGGCCGCTATACGGGCGGCGAGGAGGGTACCGTCTATAAAGATAAAACGAAGATCAAGTGCCGCGTCGCGTTCTGCTTTCCCGACCTCTACGAGATCGGTATGTCGAACCTCGGCATGCGGATCCTCGTCGGTGCGCTAAACCGGGCGGATGACGTCTGGTGCGAGCGCGTCTACGCGCCGTGGACGGATATGGAGGCCCTGATGCGCGAGCGGCATATCCCGCTTTTCACGCACGAGAGCGGCGACGGCGTCGGCGAATTCGATCTGGTGGCATTCACGCTCCAGTACGAGCTTTGCTATACTGCCTCGCTCAACATGCTCGACCTCGCGGGGATCCCGCTGCTCGCCGCCGAGCGCGGCGAGAACGCTCCGATCGTTCTTGCGGGCGGCCCCTGCGCCTACAACGCCGAGCCGATGGCGGACTTCGTCGATATCTTCTCGATCGGCGAGGGCGAGGAATCGCTCCCCGAGCTCGCACGGCTCTATATAAAAATGAAAGAAAACGGCACGTACACCCGCGCCGGATTTTTGCGCGAGGCATCGCACCTCGAGGGCTTCTACGTTCCGTCGCTCTATGACGTCGCCTACAAGGACGACGGCACGGTGGCGGCGATCACGCCGCGCTACCCGGACGTTCCCGCCAAGGTGAAAAAACGCATCATCGCGGATATGGACGGCGCCTATATGCCCGAAAAACCGGTTTTGCCGTATATCGAAACGGTGCACGACCGCGTCGTGCTCGAGGTCTACCGCGGCTGCATCCGCGGCTGCCGCTTCTGTCAGGCGGGCTTTGTTTCCCGCCCCGTCCGCGAGAAATCGCCCGAAAAGCTCGATGCGCTCGCCAGAACGCTTGTTGACAACACCGGCTATGAAGAGATCTCCATGTGCACGCTCTCGATCAGCGATTACAGCCGCGTCAACGACATGACCGACCGCCTGCTTACGTGGACGGACGACAAAAAGATCAATATTTCGTTCCCGTCGCTCCGCGCCGACAGCTTTACGAAAGAGCTGATGGATAAGGTCTCCTCCGTCCGTTCCTCGACGCTGACCTTCGCGCCGGAGGCGGGTACCCAGCGGATGCGCGACGTCATCAACAAGAACGTCACCGAGGAAGAGATCCTTGCGGCGTGCCGCGTCGCGTTTGCCGCCGGCAAGAGCCAGGTCAAACTGTATTTCATGGACGGCCTGCCGTACGAAACGGACGAGGACGTTGCCGCCATCGCCGAGGTGGCGAACCACGTCGTCGATGCGTTCTACGCAACGCCGAATCACAGCCGCAAAATGCCGCAGGTCACGATCAGCGTTGCGTGCTTCATTCCGAAGCCGCACACGCCTTTTCAGTGGGTGGGGCAGAACGACATGGCGGAGCTCCAGCGCAAGCAGGCGCTGCTTCTTGATGCCGTCCGCCCGTACCGCAAGGTCAAATATAACTACCACGACGCCGACGTCTCGAAACTTGAGGCGGTCTTCGCCCGTGGTGACAGACGCCTGTCTAAATCGCTGCTCGAAGCGCACCGCCGCGGCATCAAATGGGACGCGTGGGAAACGGAGTTTTCCTATGCGGCGTGGGCTTCCGTCTTCGCCGATACCGGTGTTGATCCGAATTTCTACGCTTGTCGAAATATTCCCACTGATGAAGTCCTTCCGTGGGGCGTGATCGACATCGGCGTGGATAAACGGTTCCTTGCGGCAGAGCTTCGCCGCGCCGCCGAGGCGGCGACGACGCCGTCCTGCCGGGACAAGTGCTCCGGGTGCGGCGCAAACAAGCTCGCATCGCCCGATGCGTGCCGCTGGTGCCCCGGACATCCCGATTATCCGTCCGACGAGCCGATGAAACCGGCCGCTCCGGCGCCCGCGGCGCCTGCCGCGCAGCCGGCACGCCGTGCCGTCAAGATCCGCTTCTCCAAAGCGGGCGGCATGACGTACATCGGCCACCTCGATCTCATCCGCGTCGTGACGCGCGTGATCCTCCGCTCCGGCATCCCGGTCTACTATACCGAGGGCTTCAACCCGATCCCGCACATCCAGTTCGCGCCGCCGCTGTCGGTCGGCTGCGCCGGTGAGCGGGAACTCTGCGAGATCCGCGTGCTCGGTGACATGAGCGACGAAGAGGTGCTCGCGCGGCTCCGCGCCGCGGCACCTGCCGACATGGTCATCCACGAGGCGTTCTCGTCCGACACAAAGCTCGGCGCGATCAAGTGGGCGGATGTCGAGGTGCGTGTCGTCGGATGCGGCGGTTCCGATGCGCTTGCCGCCGAAGCGGAAGCGCTGTTCCGCGCGCCGGTCACGCTCCTGAAAAAGACGAAGAGCGGCGAGAAAGAAACGGACATCACGCCGTTTATCAAATCGCTGACCGCTTCCTACGATCCCGCGGACGACGCGCTCGTGATCCGTGCCGTGACGGCGGCGGAGAGCGGCTTCTATCTCAATCCCTCCTATATCTATAAAGCGCTGACGGAAAAGCTCGGCGTTAAGGGCTATCCGACGTACTGCCGC
>JAKSPV010000003.1 GCA_024404475.1 Clostridia bacterium
CGCCGGAACATCCCGGAGACGCTCGAGCTGGAGGCGTTCCTCCACGGCGCCATGTGCATCGCGTACAGCGGGCGGTGCCTTCTGTCGAATTACCTCGTCGGGCGCGACGCCAACCACGGGCGCTGCGCGCAGAGCTGCCGCTGGGTGTACCGCGGCACGGGCGGGGAGCTTTCCGGCGAAGTGGCCGAGGAAAAGCGTCCCGAGCAGCCCCTCCCCATCGTCGAGGACGGCGGCGACACGTTCGTTCTCTCCTCGCGCGACACCTGCATGATCGAGCATATTCCGGAGCTCGTCACGTCCGGCATCGCATCGCTGAAGATCGAGGGCCGCGTCAAGAGCGCGTACTACACGGCGGTGACAGCGAACGCCTACCGCATGGCGCTTGACGCCTACGCCGCCGATCCCGAGGGCTACACTTACGATCCCGCGTGGATGCGCGAGCTCTCATCCGTGTCCCATCGCGCCTACGCGACGGGCTTCTATTTCACGCCGCCGCACGAGGATGCGAACACGGTATCCGAGGACGGCTACATCCACGAAAAAGCGTATCTCGCCACGGCGGTGTCCGACCGCGCCGCGGACGGCTGCGTGCCGTTCGTCCAGCGGAACCAGCGCTGCGCCGGGGAGCCGGTCGAGCTGCTCCGTCCCTCGCGCGTGGGCGAGCCGTTCAAGGCGGAGGCGCTCTTCTCGGAGGACGGCGAACCGATCCCGTCGGCGCCGCATCCCGGGATGCGTTTCCGACTCCGCGTACCCTTCGAGGCGCACGCGGGTGACATCCTCAGACAAGGAGACTGAATTATGATCTTCGATATTCTGAAAGCGATCCTGCTCGGCATCGTGCAGGGCGTGACCGAATGGCTCCCTGTCAGCTCGACCGGGCATCTGCTCCTCATCGAGGAGTGGCTTCCGTTTTCCTCCGCGGTGTCGGAGCCGGTGAAGAATCTCTTTACTGTCGTCATCCAGCTCGGCTCGATCCTCGCGGTGCTCGTTCTGTACTGGCGGCGGCTCAATCCGTTCTCGACGAAGCTCGCGCTCACGGAGCGCCGGCGGATGTTCGGCCTCTGGGGACGGATCATCATCGCGGCGGTCCCGGCGGCCATCGTAGGGCTGCTCCTCAACGATCCCATCAAAGAGGTCGCCTACAACAACCGCGCGACGAAGTTCTTCGTGATCGCGGGGGCGCTCATCGTCTACGGTGTTTTGTTCATCGTGGTGGAGCTGGCACGCCGCGGCAAGGAGCCGCGCGTCCGCCGCGCGGAGGACATCTCGCTGTGGGACGCCTTCGGCATCGGCTGCTTCCAGGCGCTCGCCCTCATTCCGGGCACGTCGCGCTCCGGCTCGACGATCCTCGGCGCGTCGCTGTTCGGCATCGAACGGACGGCAGGCGCGGAGTTCTCATTCTTCCTCGCGGTGCCGATGATGTTCGGTGCGAGCGGGCTTGACCTTCTGCGGTACATCATGGACTTCGGTCTGTCGTTCTCGCTGACCGAGGTGCTCATCCTCGTCGTCGGGACGGTCGTCGCGTTCCTCGTCTCGCTCGTCGTGATCCGCTTCCTCGTCAATTTCGTCCGGAAGCACACTTTCGCGCCGTTCGGCGTCTACCGCATCATTCTCGCCGCCGCTGTGCTGGCGTACTACTTCCTGGCGTAAAAAACGACACAGAAACCTGCACTCCGTTTGGGTGCAGGTTTTTTCGTTTGTGCAGACAACTGTACGGGCCGTGCGCCGAAAGGCGCCCCGCTGTCCGTTTTTTTTGCGCGAAAACGGGCAAAAAGTTTCCGGTATCGCCTTGCAATCGAAGGCAAAATCCGTTATAATGGTATTGGAAAATAAGTAAAGTGGGTGTTCTGTGCCCTTACGGGCACAAGGGCTTCGGACCCGGCACAAAGCGGAATCTGATTGAGCGGCGGCGGAACTTACCGACCGCCGGAGAAGGAGTATAGAATGGCAGCAAAAGCATCCCCGAAGAAAGCAGCAGGCGAAACGACCGCCACCCCCGAAGAAAAGAAGAAGGCGCTTGACACCGCCGTCTCGCAGATCGAGAAGAGCTACGGCAAGGGCGCGATCATCAAAATGGGCGAAAACTCCCGCATGGACGTTTCCGCCGTTTCGACCGGCTCGCTTGGTCTTGACCTTGCGCTCGGCGTCGGCGGTCTGCCCCGCGGACGGATCATCGAGATCTACGGTCCGGAATCCTCCGGTAAGACGACGCTGGCGCTCCATGCCATCGCCGAAGTACAGAAGCTCGGCGGCGAAGCCGCCTTCATCGACGCGGAGCATGCGCTCGACCCGACCTACGCGAAGGCGCTCGGCGTCGATATCGATAACCTCCTCGTCAGCCAGCCCGACTCCGGCGAGCAGGCGCTCAACATCACGGAATCGCTCGTCCGTTCCGGCGCGATCGACATCGTGGTCATCGACTCCGTCGCCGCGCTCGTTCCCCAGCAGGAGATCGAGGGCGACATGGGCGCGTCCCACGTCGGTCTGCAGGCACGCCTCATGAGCCAGGCGCTCCGCAAGCTCTCCGGCACGGTGAGCCGCACGAACTGCATCGTCATCTTCCTGAACCAGCTCCGCGAGAAAGTCGGCGTCATGTACGGCAACCCCGAAGTGACCACCGGCGGCAGAGCACTGAAATTCTACGCTTCCGTCCGGCTTGACATCCGCCGCGGCGAGGCGCTCAAAAACGGCCACGACAACATCGGCAACCGCGTCAAGGTCAAGGTCGTCAAAAACAAGGTCGCTCCCCCGTTCCGCACCGCGGAATTCGACATTCTCTACGGCGTCGGCATCGACAAGGGCGGCGAGATCCTCGACCGCGCGGTCGAGATGGGGCTCGTCGACAAGAGCGGCGCGTGGTTCTCCTACGCCGGTGAACGCATCGGTCAGGGCCACGACAACGCAACGAAGTACCTCCGCGAGCATCCCGAGATCATGACGGTGCTCGAGGCGAAGATCAAGGAACACGGCGACGCTCCCGTCGAGGAGCCGGAAGACCTCTCGGACGACGAGCTGGACATCCGTCTGCTCGGTCTCGAGGACGACGAATAAGCCGTGCTCGCACAGCGCATCACGCTCGGGAACTACCGCAACATCGAAAGTGCCGCGGTCGAGTTCTCCCCGGGCATCAACGTCCTCTGGGGGCGCAACGCCCAGGGGAAGTCGAATCTTCTCGAAAGCATCTACTTTTTCGCCCGCGGACGCTCGTTCCGCGGCGCACACGACCGGGAGCTGATCCGCTTCGGCGAGGAGGAGGCGACGCTGTCGCTCGACTGCCGCCTCACCGGCGCATCGCACCCGCTCACCCTGTCGGCGACCCTGCCGCAGAGCGGCCGCAGACGGCTCCGTGAGAACGGCGCTCCCGTCTCCACGGCGGAGATGATCGGCGCGTTCCGCGCCGTGCTCTTCTGCCCCGCCCACCTCGCACTCGTCAGCGGCGCGCCCGCCATGCGGCGCTCGTTTCTCGACATTGCGCTGGCACAGCTTTCCGGCTCCTACATCGACGCGCTCGGCCGGTACCAGAAGTACCTTGCCGAACGCAACGCGCTCCTGCGCCGCGCCGCGGACGGCTATCCCGTCTCCGACGCAGAGTGGGAAACGTACGCCGAGGGCATGGCGTCCTCCGGCGCCGTCGTCGCCGCGATGCGGGAAAAATACCTCGCCATGGCCGCCGTACATCTCCGCTCCTATTTCGGCGAGATGACGGACGGTGCGGAAACTCCCGGTGTTTTGTACGACACGCACGCACGCGACGACGGGACGGCCCTGCCGGAGCCGAACGGGCTTTCGGCGGCGGCAGGCGACAAAGCGGCCGAGGCGCGGCTTTACCGTCTTCTGACGGACGACATCGGGCGCGACATCCGCGCCGGCACGACGCTCCACGGCGTCCACAAGGACGACGTGCTCCTCACGATCAACGGCCGCGAATCACGGCTCTACGCGTCGCAGGGGCAGCAACGCTCGCTGGCGCTTGCGCTGAAACTCGCCGAGGGCGAGATCTCCCGCGCGGTCACGGGCGAGTGGCCCGTGTTCCTCCTCGACGACGTTTTATCCGAACTCGACGGCGACCGCCGCCGGTACGTCCTCCGAACGCTCGGAGAACGGCAGATCATCGTTACCTCCTGCGAACCCGCGCTGTTCGACGAGATCGGCGGCGGTGTCCGCGCATTCCGCGTAGAGAACGGGACCATAGAAGACATCAGGCAATAAGAGTCAGTCATCTGGCATGAAAGGATCACACATGGACAAGGCATTTCGCATCGAGAACGTAACGCGGACCCCGGCCGGCACTTCCGTTTTTCTGCTGCCCCTCGGAGGCGGCGGCGAGGAAGTGACGCTTCTCCTTGCCGAAGAGTTCTGGAAACCGCTCGGCTACACGGCGGGGACGGAGCTCACGGAGAGCGAGGAGGAGGAGCTGAAAAGCCGGGAAGAACTCAGTCGGGCGGTATCGCGCACGGTGAAGATCCTGTCAAGCTCCGACCACAGCCGGGTACAGCTTCTCCGCAAGCTGAAGATGCACGGCTTCGAGGGCGAGGCAGCCGAACGCGCCGCGGATTACGCGGAGGCGCACGGCTACATCAACGAAAACCGTCAGGCCGAGCGCGCCGCCGAATATTTCGTCCGGCACAAGTACTGGGGGCGCAAGCGCATCGCCGCGGAGCTCCTCATGCGCGGGTACCGGAAATCCGCCGTCGTCCATGCGGCGGAAACGATCGACGAAGACACCTATATGGCGTCTCTGCACGTCATGATGGACCGCAAATACAAACTGACATCGTCCCGGGAGGAGCGCGAACGTCTTTTCGCGTCGCTGTCCCGTCTCGGCTACTCGCTGTCGGAGATCAAACTCGCCGAAAAGGATCTTGAAAATGAAGAATAAACCGATCAAAGTCGGCTTCGTGTCGCTCGGGTGCTCGAAAAACCTCCTCGACACGGAAGTCATGCTCAAAATGCTCGCGGACGCGGGATATGAGATCACGCCGGAGGAATCCGAGGCGGACGTCGTGATCGTCAACACCTGCGCGTTCATCGAAAGCGCGAAGCGCGAATCCATCGACTCCATTCTGGACGTCGCGTGGCTCAAAGAAAACGCAAACCTCAAAGCGATCGTCGTCACCGGATGCATGGCTGAGCGCTACCGCGACGAGGTGCTGAAAGAAATGCCCGAGGTCGATGCGATCCTCGGCGTGGGCGGCATCGACCACATCGTCGAGGCGGTCGGCGCGGCGCTCGAAAAGAAGCCGTTCTCGCTGTTCCCCGACAAGGAAGCGGGCCCGCTCGGCGGCGACCGCATCGTGACCACCGGCGACGCGATGGCGTACATCAAGGTCGCCGAGGGCTGCAACAACCGCTGTACCTACTGCGCGATCCCCGGCATCCGCGGCAAAATGCGGAGCCGCACGATCGAGGACGTCGTCAAAGAAGCGAAGGAACTCGACGAAATGGGCATCAAAGAGCTCGTCGTCGTCGCGCAGGACACGAGCGCCTACGGACTTGACATCTACGGGCATTACGCCCTGCCGGAGCTGCTCCGTGCGCTCACGGCGGAAACGAACATCCCGTGGATCCGCCTGCTCTACTGCTACCCCGACAAGATCACCGACGAGCTGATCGCGGAGATCGCGTCGAACGAGCGCGTGGTGAAATACCTCGACATCCCGGTGCAGCACATCAGCGACAGCGTGCTCCGTCGGATGAACCGCCACGGCGACAGCGCGATGATCCGCGACGCGATCACGCGGCTGCGCAAGGGCGTCCCCGGCATCGTGCTCCGCACGACGCTGATCGTCGGCTTCCCCGGCGAGACAGAGGAAGACTTCTCCGAACTCTGCCTCTTCGTCCGCGACGCAAAGTTCGAGCGGCTCGGCGCGTTCACGTACTCCCGTGAGGAGGACACGCCGGCGTACGACATGCCCGATCAGATCGACGAGAACGTTAAGCAGAAGCGGCTCGACATCGTCATGAAGGAGCAGCTCAAAAACAGCGAGCGCTTCAACAAGATGCGCATCGGCCGCACCGTACGCGTTCTTGTCGAGGGCTTCGACGAGGTTTCCGAAGCGTACTTCGGCCGCAGCGCCGCGGATGCGCCCGACATCGACGGCAAGGTGTATTTCATCTCGAAGAACAAGTACCCCGAGGGCACGTTCGTCGATCTCCGCATCACGGAGGCGCTCGACTACGACCTCGTGGGCGAAGTGGTCTCATAAGGAGGCGCCGCAATGAATCTTCCGAACAAACTGACGCTGGCACGGGTGATCCTCATCCCCGTGTTCATGATCTTCCTGGCGATCCCGCCGCTCTCTTCCGCGATCGGCGACACGCTGACGCGCGTCATCGCCGCGGTGCTGTTCATTCTCATCTCGCTGACCGACATGCTCGACGGCAAGATCGCGCGGGCGCGCCATCTCGTGACCGACTTCGGCAAGTTCCTCGATCCCCTTGCCGACAAGATGCTCGTGTTCAGCGCGTGCCTCGGCATCCTCGTCTTCGAGGAGCGGGTGCGCCCCGTCTTCGTGTGGGCGGCCGCTGTGGTTATGTTCCGCGAGCTCGCCGTGACCGGTCTGCGCATGATGGTCGCCGGCAAATCGAATCTCGTCGTGGCGGCAAGCTGGCTCGGCAAAATCAAAACGACGACGCAGATCATCTGCGTCTCGACGACGCTGCTCGAGCCGGTCGTCTTCGGTTCGTGGTGCGATTTCTTTAACACCTACCGCCCTCTGACCTACCTTTCGATCGCCGTGATGACGGTGATGACGGTCTGGTCCGGCGCAAACTATTTCGTGACCTACTGGAAAGTGCTCGATCCCGAAAAATAACGGGCAGCGCCCGGGTCCCCAACAGGAGAACAACCCTTTATGACGCTTGATATGCTGCTTGACGTCGTCCTTGATACGATCAAGGACGCGCTCATGATCCTGCCGATCCTCTTTATCGCGTATTTCCTCATGGAAATGATGGAGGACATGGCAGAAGACAAACTCCGCGGCGCGCTGCGCCGCGCGGGCAAATTCGGTCCTCTCCTCGGCGCGCTTTTCGGCGTGGTGCCGGAGTGCGGCTTCGCCGCCGCCGCCGGCGGATTCTTTGCCGGCCGCGTGATCTCCGCGGGCACCGTGCTCGCGGTGTTCCTCTCGACGTCCGACGAGCTGATCCCGATCTTTCTCGGCGAAGGCACGCGCGAGATCGGCACGCTGATCCTCGTTCTCGGGCTGAAAGTTACCTGGGGCATCGCCGTCGGCTACGCCGTGGACTGCTTCTGGCGGCGTTCCCGTGACGGCAGCGCGATCCACTCGATCTGCGAGGAAGAGCATTGCGGCTGTGACGACGAAGGTCACGGCGGCGTGCTCGGCTGGCTCCGTTCCGCGGCGATCCACACCGGGAAGATCATGATCTGGATCGTTCTGACGTCGCTCGTGCTCGGCATGCTCGTCGAATGGCTCGGCGAGGATCGCGTCGGCACGATCATCCCGAACGTTCCCGTGCTCGGCGAGCTCGTGACCGGTCTGCTCGGTCTCATTCCGAACTGCGCCGGCTCGGTGCTGATCGCGGAGCTCTATCTCGGCGGCGTGATCAGCGGCGGTGCGATGCTCTCCGGTCTGCTCGTCTCGTCCGGCACCGGCCTGCTCGTCCTCGCGCGGATGAACCGCGACAGAAAAGAAACGCTCCGTCTGCTCCTGATCCTCTACGCTGCCGGTGTCATCGGCGGCTGTGCTCTCGGGTGGCTGATTTGATCCGAATGTAAAACCGGGCCTTCAGGCCCGGTTTTTTGTATATCGGAGCATCGGACGGTGCATACTGCTCTCGGATCTTTCCGAAGGAGGAAACCGAAACATGAGCAAGAAAAAGACTCCGAAAACGGAAGCGGCACGGGAGAGGGCCACCGCACCGCTGCCGCCGCATCTTCCGACCGAAACGACGGCGCCCACCGCGCCGACACCGCCGACGCTGCCCGTCCCGCCCGGCATCTACCGCTCGCCGAACGATCTGCCGGGGGTGGAGTTTTTCCCGGCGCGCGGCGGCTCCGCCGAGGCGACAGACGTCCTCCGCGCCAGCAGTCCCGTGCTGAACCCGGACGAGATGACTACAGAATGACGCGCAGGGGAGACGTGCAGGGGTGCTTTTGCAAAAGCACCCCTGTTCCCCGAAAAACCGAAACGGCTTTCCCCTCTCCCCCTTGCGTCTCTCCCGTAAATAGGTTATAATGTGATAAAAGAGAAAGGAGATGATGCCATGGAGAAGTACACCGTTACCGGCATGAGCTGCGCCGCCTGCTCCGCGAGAGTGGAAAAAGCCGTCAGTGCCGTGCCCGGCGTCGTCTCCTGCGCCGTCAATCTCCTGACCGGCGACCTCGCCGTCGAGGGCGAGGCGTCAAGTGCCGCCGTCATCGCCGCCGTCAAAAAGGCGGGCTACGGCATCCGCCGCGTGAGGGAAACGGATGCGCCCGATCCTCTCCGCGACACCGAATCACCGAAACTGCTCCGGCGGCTCATCGCGTCACTCGCGCTGCTCTCGCCGCTGCTCTACATCTCCATGGGGCACGTCATGTGGGGCTGGCCCCTGCCCGCTTTTCTCACGGCAAGGCCGGTGCTGATCGCGCTTCTCGAAATGCTCCTCGCCGCGGGCGTCATCGCCGTCGGCAACAAGTTTTTCCGAAGCGGCGCCGCGGGCGTCCTCCACGGCGCGCCGAACATGGACACGCTCGTTTCGCTCGGTGTTTTCGCCGCGTTCGGGTACAGCACGTACCTCTTCATCCGCATGCTCGTCCGCGCCGAGGGCGCCGAGGCGCTCCACGGCCTGTATTTTGAATCTGCCGCGATGATCCTTTCGCTCATCACGGTCGGGAAGCTCCTCGAATGCCGCGCCAAGGGCAGAACGACGGACGCGCTCCGCGCGCTCATGCGGCTCTCGCCCGACACCGCGACGCTCGTCCGGGACGGCGTCGAGATCACCGTTCCGCTTGCCGAGATCAAGTGCGGCGACACGTTCGCCGTTCGTCCCGGCGACAGGATCCCCGTAGACGGCGAAGTGACAGGCGGCGCGAGCGCCGTCGATGAATCCGCGCTGACCGGCGAGAGCATCCCGGTCGATAAAGCCGCGGGAAGCCCCGTTTCAGCAGGCACGGTCAACCGCGGGGGCTATCTCCTCTGCCGCGCGACGCGCGTCGGCGAGGACACGTCTCTCGCGCAGATCATCCGCATGGTGCGGGACACCTCCGCGACGAAAGCGCCGATCGCGCGCGTCGCGGACAAGGCCGCCGCCGTCTTCGTACCCGTTGTCACGGCGATCGCGCTCGTGACGTTCCTCGTCTGGATGTTCGCAACCGGCGACGCCGGCGAGGCGATCGTCCGTGCGATCGCGGTGCTCGTCATCAGCTGCCCGTGTGCACTCGGACTTGCCACGCCCGTGGCGATCATGGTCGGCAGCGGCGCCGGCGCCAGACGGGGCATCCTTTACAAGACCGCCGCCGCGCTCGAGGAAACAGGGCGCGTCCGCGCCGTCGTGCTTGACAAGACGGGCACCGTCACCCGCGGTGAGCCGTCCGTTTCGGATATCGTTCCCGCCGAAGGCATTTCACCGGACGAACTGCTCCGGCTTGCCGCCGCGCTCGAAGCGAAGAGCGAGCATCCGCTCGCGGCCGCCGTTCTCCGGGCGGCAGAAGCAAAGGAGCTTGCCATTCCGGAAGCGGACGCGTTTGAGGCCGTTCCCGGGCAGGGCGTCGCGGCGACAGTTGCCGGTGTACGCATGCGCGGCGGCAGGGCGGCGTTCGTTTCCGCGCTCCGCGAAGTTCCCGCGGCATCACCCGCCGACGGGAAAACGCTGCTCTACTTTTGCTCGGAAGAACGATATCTCGGCCTCGTTGCCGTTTCGGACACGGTGCGCGAGGACAGCGCAGACGCGATCCGCGCGCTGCATAAAATGGGCATCCGCACGGTGCTTCTGACGGGAGACAACCGCGGTGCGGCGCTTGCCGCGGCACGCGAAGTCGGGATCCCCGAAGAGGATGTCATCGCCGAGGCGCTGCCCGGTGACAAGGAGGCGGTGATCCGCCGCGTGCGGGAGAAATCCGGCAAGGTCGCCATGATCGGCGACGGCATCAACGATGCGCCGGCTCTGACGTCGGCTGACGTCGGCATCGCGATCGGCGCCGGCACGGACGTGGCGATCGACGCCGCAGACGTCATTCTGACCGGAAGCCGTCTCACGGAGGCCGCGGATGCCCTCTCGCTCGGCCGCGCGGTGCTCCGCAATATCCGAGAAAATCTGTTTTGGGCGTTCTTCTACAACGCGCTCGGCATCCCGCTCGCCGCGGGCGTATTCACCGCGTGGCTCGGCTGGGGACTCACGCCGATGCCCGCCGCCGCCGCGATGTCTCCTTCCAGCTTCTGCGTCGTCATGAACGCGCTGCGGCTGGGAAGAACGCAAGGGGCGCCTTTTGAAAAAGGCGCCCCTTGACCCCGCGAAAACTTTTGGACTATTTCCTGCTGCACCAATTTAATCTGTCCAAAAGTTTCGCGCGCCTTTTCAAAGGCGCCGCCCGCGCAGGCGAGTCCCGCACGAGCCAATGCGTGCAAAAAGTTTAAGTTTTTCGGGGCCCGTGGTGCTTTTGCAAAAGCACCACGGCGTACTCCCCAAAGGAGGATCATTATGAAGTTATCCGTCTGCGTATCCGCGCTGAACATCGGCAAGGAGCCCGTCCCCTTTTTGAACGCCCTCGCCGCGAGCGGTTTTTCCGCCGTTGAATTCTGGGGCTGGTGGAACTACGACGTGCCGGCGATCCGGGACGCCGCAGAGAGGAACGGGCAGACCGTTTCCGCGATCTGCACGCGCTTCATCCCGCTGACCGACCCCGCCTGCCGTGATGCGTACATAGCGGGGCTCCGCGAAACGATCCCCGTCGCTCGCTCGCTCGGCTGCAAAACGATCATCTCCCAGACGGGAGCCGACACCGGCGACACCCGTGCCGTACAGCACGAATCGCTCGTCCGGGGGCTCCGCGAAGCCGCGCCGCTGCTCGAAGAGGCGGGCATGACGCTCGTCGTCGAGCCGCTGAACTGGCGCGACCACCCGGGGTACTACCTCCGCTCGTCGGACGAGGGCTTCGACATCATCCGCGAGGTCGGCTCCCCCGCCGTCAAGCTTCTCTTCGACGTCTATCACCAGCAGATCACCGAGGGCGATATCCTCGCCCGCGTGATCCCGAACGTATCCCTGATCGGTCATTTCCACGGCGCGGGCGTGCCCGGCCGGCACGAGATGACCTCCGGCGAGCTCGACTACGCATCGATCCTCGCGGCGATCGACGGAGCTGGATACAACGGCTGTTTCGGGCTGGAATATTTCCCGCTGGGCGACGCCGTCCGCTCGCTCGAAGACTTCCGGGCGCACCTCATCGCCCGCGGCATCCGGGCAGAATAAAAGAAAAAAGCCAAGACCGAAAGGTCTTGGCTTTTTTGCTGCTCTTATTCCTGCGACGTGGGCTTCTCGGAGAGGATGCCCATCGGGATATCGTCGGTGCCTGCGGCGGCAAAGTCCTCAAAGGACATCTTTTCGGGCTTCGCCTGCGTGACCGTCTTCTCGTACGTGTAGTCCGCGTCGGCGGCCTCGTCGTAGTCGATATCCTCCGGGTACTCCGGCGGGCGATCCTCGCTCGGTGCCGCTGCGGGACGTGCGTCCGGGCGATTGCCGCCCTGTCCGCTGCCGCGGTGATGACGGCGGCGTCCCTGACGGGAGCCCTGCGCGTCGGCCGGCTTGTCCGCGCCCTCGTAGGTGATGACGATCTTGCGGTTCTCGTCGTAGCCGACGGAGTGCGTCGATACGTCCGGGATATCCTGGATCTCGGAGTGGATGATCCGTCTCTCGTACGGGTTCATCGGTTCGAGAACGATGTTCTTCTTGTACTTCTTGCAGCGTTCCGCCATGCGGCGCGCGAGCGCGCGGAGCGTCTCTTCGCGTTTGGCACGGTAGTCCTCCACGTCAACGGCGATCTTGACGAACTCTCTGCCGTCGCCGCCGCCCTTGCGGTTGGCGGACAGGTTGATGAGGTACTGGATCGCGTCAAGCGTCTCGCCGTGGTGCCCGATCAGAGCGCCGGTCTCGTCGCCCACGATGTTGATGCGCGGGAGCGGCGTGCCGTCCTCCGCCGTCTGGCGGACGACCTTTGCGTCAAGCTCCATCGAGCGGATCAGCGTTTCGGCGAAACTGATGGCGCATGCCATCTCTTCCTCCGTTACGGGAGCGGACTCCTCATCGCGATGCTTAGGCTCGGCCTTCGGCTCGGTCTTCGGCTTCTCTGCGACCGGCTTCTCTGCTGCCGACTTCTCGGCGGCGGGCTTGTCACCGCCGTGCTTGCCGCGGCCGCCGCGATGGCGCTTTCTGCGCTTGCCGCTGCCTTCCGGACGGTTCCCTGCGGGATTCTGCCCGCCCATTTCAGCCGTCGCGGGATCTTTCTTCGGCTCCTGCTTCGGCTGTTCTTTCTTCTGTTCCTGCTTCGGCGCCTGCTTCGGTGCTTCCGGCTTTGCCGGCTGCGCCGTCTTGCCGAGGACGCTTTCGAGGGAGAAGCCCTCGTCGTCCGTCGTGACGGTCACCGCCACCTCAGCGTCCGCGCTGCCGATGCCGAGGAAGCCCTTTTTCGGCTGTTTCAGGACGCGGCAGGAGACGTCGCCTTCGCTGCCATAGGTCGCGTAGGCCTTGGCCATGGCGTCTTCCACCGTTTTGCCGGTGATGATATATTCTTTTTTCATATATGCCTTCTGTAATTCAGTTTTTGACGCCTCAGCGGGCGGTGTACGACGTCTTGTCATCGTTCTTGATCGGGGCGGGCGCGTTGGAAGCGTCGGTCGTTTCACCGACGGGCTTTTCCTCTTCTGCGGGAGCGTCCGGGTCGATCTTGTAGCCGTTGTCGTAGCCCTCGTCGTCGATGTGATGGAGCGAGCGCACCTTCGGTTTGTTCGGATCGCGCGGTGCCTTTTCCTTCTTGCGCTGCGAGGAGCCCATGAGCTCACGCTCCGCCGCCTTGTACTCCTCTTCGGAATACTTCGGGATCGGCATGACCTTCGCGAGGATCATCTGCTGGACGAGGTTCAGAATGTTGCGGAAGATCCAGTAAACGCCGATCGCGGCAGGCACGATGAACGTGAAGTAGACCGACAGAAGCGGCATCGACCACGTCATGATCTTCATCGAAAGCTTGTTCTGCGCCTCGACGGATTCGGGAGACTGGTAGGTGAATTTTTTCGTCAGATACTGCGTGAGCATCAGGAAAACGAACGTCAGGACGGGGACGAGCAACAGCAGCCACTTGCCGAGATCGCTGCCGTTGCCGGTGAAGGACGGCGTCTGTGCGAGGTCGACCGGGCCGATCATGAAGTTCGGCAGAACGTCCATTTTGCCCTCGATCGCGTTCAGCGCTTCGCCGTAGCGGGTAGCGGCTTCCGCGTTCGCGGGAGAAACGATGGTCTCGATCCACGTGCGGAGAGCGGAAATGCCCTCGGCGCCGTTCTGGCGGAACCAGTTGATGACGTTCATCTGGATCGCGCGGTTGTTCGAAGCAAAGCCCTCGACGCCGTAGGCGGTGAGCATGTACTGCAGGTTGGACGCCACGGTGCCGGAGAGGTTCAGGATATACTGGATCGGTGCGACGACGACGTTGTAAAGGATCAGGATGATCGGGAACTGGATAAGAAGCGGGAGGCAGCCGCCCATCGGGCTGTAACCCTCTTTCTGGTACAGGTCCATCGTCTCCTGCTGCTTCTTCTGGAGCGTCGCCTGGTCGTTGCGGCCGGCGTACTTCTTGTTGATCGCAGCCACCTTCGGCGCAAGCTTCGCCTGGCCGATCGAATTCTTCTGCTGCTTGATGCCGACGAAGCAGAGCGCGATCTGCATGATCAGCGAGAACACGAACAGCGCGATGATGTAATTGCCCGTGATCTTGTTGCAGAAGTTCAGGATCTTGCCGAAGAAGCCGTTGATCGCCGTCCAGATACCGCTGTCTTCTTTGTTTTCAACAGACTGATAAACGGAGGGATCGTCGGTCGTCGGTTCGGTCGTCGGCGCGTCGGTCGTCGGCGCTTCCGTTACGACGGGTGCTTCCGTCTCGGCCGTGTCGGCATAGACGATCGTCGCAAGACAGAACGCGGAAACGAGCGCGCAGACGAGCATGGCGGCGAGAAGACGCCGCTTCATGTGTTTCTGTTGTTTGGTCATTGTAAGTTCCATGCCTTTCTGATAGATGGGGATGCGACGTCCGCCGTGTGCCGCTCCGGGACGGGATCGTACCCGCCGCGTGAAAACGGCTGACAACGCAAAAGGCGCCATGCGGCAAGGCCGACGCCGGTGACCGGGCCCCACACCCGCACGGCGTCAAGCGCGTAGCGGGAACAGGTCGGATAAAACCGGCAGCATGGCTTCTTGAGCGGCGACAGACAGCGCCTGTAAAACCGGATCATGGTGAGGAGCAGATATTTCATGCGTCCCCTCCCGCGTCTTCCCCCGAAGACGTCAACAGATCCAGACGCGTAAGGCATTTTTGCATGTCACGGTAAACGTCCTGCATTTTCGATACCGTCGTACTCTCATGCGCCACGAGGACGATGAGATACCCCCGACGGACGCCGTACGTCTTGTCGAGAAGCCGGTATGCTTCCCGGATCAAGCGCTTGGCACGGTTCCGCTCGACGGCGCCTCCGATCTTTTTTGAGGCAGAGATCCCTACGCGATTGACAGTTTGTTTCAGCGGGTTTTCCCGCCGCAGACGGCCGGCCTGCTTGTCCCGGAGGACGTAAACGGTCACGGTCCGGGCGCCGGCCCTTTGCCCGGTGTGATAAGCTTTCTGGTACAGATGGTTTTCGCGGAGCGCGTATTGCTTCATGTTTCGCCTCCGAACAGTTCCGTTTTTTTCGCCATTATGGAAATCGGAGCCGGGTAACGGCTCCGATTGCGGTGGACATCAAACGGTCAGCTTTGCTCTGCCCTTTGCGCGGCGTCTCTTCAGGACTTCTCTGCCGTCAGCAGTTTTCATTCTTGCGCGGAAGCCGTGGACCTTGCTTCTCTGGCGCTTCTTGGGCTGGTAAGTTCTCAGCATGGTTATATCCTCCCTTGATAGATGAATCATTTTTTATTCGCTCGGAAGCGGCAGCCGGGGAAACTTCCGCATTCTAAACACAGTATAAGCATTATACAATGCGTCCCGATGTTTTGTCAAGAGGAAAAAAAGATTTTTTCGAAAATATATAATATAGTAAAAAGCCGCACCTGTCGGGTACGGCTTTTCCGTATTGGTGATGTTTTGGTTCTCTGCGTCGCCTTTACATGTAACTTCCCATGATCGCGGAGGCGACGGCGAAGTAGACGAGCAGGGAGACGGCGTCGACGATCGTTGTGATGAACGGGCTCGCCATGACAGCCGGATCGAAGCCGATCTTTTTCGCGAGCAGCGGCAGCGTGCAGCCGATCAGCTTCGCGGCAAAGACCGTCACGATCAGCGTCACGCCGACGACGGCGGCGACGAGGAAATTCTCCGGCCAGTTGCCGGTTCCGTTTCCGAGCAGAAGAAAATCGACGAGCAGGATCTTGGCCGACGTGCAAACGGCGAGACAGACGCCGCAGAGCATCGACACGCGGAATTCTTTCCACATGACGCGGAAAATATCGCGGAACTCGATATCGCCGAGCGAGATGCCGCGGATGATCGTGACAGACGTCTGCGAGCCGGAGTTGCCGCCCGTGTCCATCAGCATCGGGATGAACGCCGTCAGAACGGGGAGCACGGCCAGCGCCGATTCAAAGGACGAGATGATGAGCCCCGTGAACGTAGCGGAGACCATCATGAGCAAAAGCCACGGGATGCGGCTCGCCCAGATGCGCCAGACGGAGGTCTGCAAATACGGTTTGTCCGTCGGCGTGATAGCCGCCATGACCTCGATATCTTCCGTCACTTCTTCTTCCATGACGTCGATCGCGTCATCGACCGTGACGATACCGACCATGCGGTTCTCGCCGTCCACGACAGGCATCGCGATCAGGTCGTATTTCGAGAAAAGCTGTGCGATCGCTTCCTGGTCTTCGAGCGTCGAGACGGAAACGATGTTCGTCTTCATGATATCGCCGACCGTCGCGTCCTCGTCTGCGAGCAGCAGCGTGCGGATCGAGACGGCACCGACGAGCCGGCGTCCCTTCTTCTCCGTGACGTAGCAGGTGTTGATCGTTTCCTTGTCAACGCCGGTACGCCGGATGTGCGCCATCGCCGCCGTGACCGTCATGTCCGGATGCAGATCGACGTACTCTGTCGTCATGATCGAGCCGGCGGAATCCTCGGGGTACTTCAGAATCTCGTTGATCGTCTTGCGGAAGGCGGGGTCCGCCTGCTGCAAAATGCGGCTCACGAGGTTGGCCGGCATTTCCTCGACGATGTCGGCGGCGTCGTCCGCGTACAGCTCCTCGACAACGGCTTTCAGTTCGCTGTCGGAGAACGCGCGGATGAGGAGTTCCTCGTTTTCGGAACTCATTTCGACGAACGTCTCCGCCGCGAGCTCCTTCGGGAGCAGGCGGAAAACGACCGGCAGAACGGCCGGCGAGACGTCCTCCAGAACGGCGGCAATATCCGCCGGGTTCATCGTGACCATCACGTCACGAACGGTGTTGTACTTCCGCGCCTCGACGAGCGCGGTGATGGTATCCTGCATCATTGCAGTCATTTCAGCCATCTTGCAACTTCTCCTTTCTTGCTTTCAGGTTTTTGCCGTGAAAAAAGCACCGGCGACACATCGCCGGGAGGGAGTAAGCGCTGTGCAAGGGCCCGTGCGTCTCAGAAACGCACCGAAAAACGGCGGAACGCGCGACTGACGCGCTGCCATCGGCCTCTGTCTGCGCTACTACTGCCCGCGTCCATGCGTTCCACCTCACTTGATGTTGGATTTTCGGCGGCATCCGCCGCCACTGTATATTGTACCCCTGCGGCACCCCGCTTGTCAATGGGGGAAATGAAAAAAGAAAGGGTCCAAGGCACGGCCGCGTCTCTCCCGGAACCGCCCGCCGAAGACAGAGGAGAGACGCCGGCGAGGCGTAAACTTTTCCCGTCCCCCTTGCAAATCCCGTCGAAGCGTGATACAATATCCCGCAGCGGCAAGCGGCCGCAGGTGGAGGATCATCCGATGGAAGAACAACAGCCGGTACAGAAGACACAGCTTCGCGGTGTCCTGCTCCTTTTGCTGACCTCGCTCATCTGGGGCGGCGCGTTCATCGCGCAGAAAATGGGCATGGACGCTGTCCGGCCGCTCACGTTCAGCGGGCTCCGCATCCTCATGGGTGCGACCGTCCTGCTCCCGATCGTCATTTTCCGCGAGCGGCGCGACTGGAAGGCGCTGACGGACGAGACGCGTCCCGCCCACATCGCCGCCGGCAAAAAGCTGCTCCTGCGCGGCGTGATCCTCGGCTTCATCTTCGCCTTTGCCAACAACACGCAGCAGATCGCGATCTCGCTGACATCCCCCGGCAAAGTCGCGTTCATCACCGCGCTCTACATCTTCCTTGTCCCCGTCATCGGGCTCATCATCTTCCGGAAAAAGATCCCCGTCCTCACGTGGATCTGTATTCTGTTCGGGATCCTCGGGCTGTATTTCCTGTCGATCGACCCGAGCGACCTCTCGTTCACGGTCGGCGACATCCTCCCGTTCGCCTGCTCGATCGGCTTCGCCATCCACATCACCGCCGTCAGCCGCTTCTCTCCCGGGACAGACGGCGTCCGGCTCGCGTTCATCCAGTTCACGACCGCCGGCATCCTGACCGTCATTCTGATGTTCATTTTCGAGAAGCCGGAGATCCACGCGATCCTGGATGCGCTCCCGCCGATGCTCTATGCGGGCTGCCTGAGCTGCGGCGTCGGCTACACGCTCCAGATCGTCGGGCAGAAATACGCGACGGCGTCCGTCGCGGCGCTGCTGCTCTGCATGGAGTCGGTCTTCGCCGTTTTGCTGCAGGCGCTCATTCTCGGGCAGATGCTCTCGCCGCGCGAGATGCTCGGCTGCTCGATCATGTTCGCCGCGATCATCTTCTCGCAGTTCTCGGAACCGCTCTCCGAGAAACTCTTCCGAAGCAAAAAATAAGACAGAAAAAAGCGGAGGCGCTGCCTCCGCTTTTCTTTTTCTGTTCATTCCGTCGCGAACTGCGAGCGATAGAGCGACGCATAGAAGCCGCCCGCCCGGAGCAGTTCGTCGTGCGTGCCCTGCTCGACGACGCGTCCCGCGTCCATGACGAGGATGTGATCCGCCGAGCGGATCGTGGACAGCCGGTGCGCGATCACGAAGCATGTCTTGCCGCGCATCAGCTCACGCATCGCCGCCTGGATCTCCTCTTCCGTCTCCGTATCGACGTTTGAGGTCGCCTCGTCGAGGATCAGCATCTGTGCCTCGGGCAGCATCGCCCGCGCGATCGTCAATAGCTGCTTCTGCCCCTTCGAGATGCTCGTGCCGTTGTCCGTCAAAACGGTGTTGTAGCCGTCCGGCAGGCGCATGATGTACGAATGGATCCGCGCGGCCTTCGCCGCCGCCACGACCTCCTCCATCGTCGCGCCGGGCTTGCCGTACGCGATGTTCTCGTAGATCGTCCCGTGGAAGAGCCACGTGTCCTGCAGCACCATCGTGTATGCGCGCCGGAGCGACGCGCGCGTCAGCTCCCGCACGTCACGGCCGTCCACCAGAACGGCGCCGTCCGTCACGTCGTAGAAGCGCATGAGCAGGTTGATGACCGTCGTCTTGCCGGCGCCCGTCGGCCCGACGATCGCCGTCAGCGAACCGGGCTCCGCCCGGAGCGAGAGGTCGTGCAGGATCGTTTTCTCCGCGTCGTAGCCGAAATCGACGTCCCGGAGCTCGACGCAGCCGTCCGTGTCGGTAAGCTCCACGGCATCCGCGGCGTCCGGCTGCTCCGGCTCCGCGTCGATCAGGGAGAAGACGCGCTCCGCCGCGGCAAAGGCGCTCTGCAGCTCGGCGATGATGTTCGCCACCTCGTTGATCGGGCCGGAGAACTTGCGCGAGTACTGCACGAACGACGAGAGGTCGCCGATCATGATGTCGCCGCCGAGGAAGAGCAGCGAGCCGAAGACGCAGACCAGCGTCAGCGACACGTTGTTGATGAACGTGACGGACGGGCCGGTGATCGTGCCGTTGGCCTCCGCCTCCGTGTAGGCGTCCACCGCCTCGCGGTTCTTGCCGTCAAAGCGGGAGAGGACTTCGTCCTCGCGCGCGTAGGCGCGGATCGTCTTCTGTCCGGAGAGCATCTCCTCGACGAAGCCGTTCAGTTCGCCGAGCTTCGCGCTCCGGCGGCGGAACATCGGCCGCACGCGGTTGGCGAGGAAACGTGTGAAGAGCATCGTCGCCGGCACCGTGAAGACGAACACGAGCAAGAGCTTCGGCGCGATCGACAGCATCATCGCGAACGACACGACGACCGTGATCACGCTTTGCAGGATCTGCAGAAGATCCGACGAAAGCGACTGGTTGACCGTATCGACGTCGTACGTCACGACGGAGATGATGTTGCCCGTCTGGAAGCGGTCGAAGAAGCTGACCGGCAGGCGCGTCATGCTCTCGAAGATGTCGCGGCGCATCTGGCGCGACACGCGCTTGGAGAGCCGGATCATCACCGCGCTGAGCAGATACCCGAGCACGGCGGAAACGACGTAGCAGCCCGCCATGAGCGCGACGCAGCGGAACACCGTGTCGAAATCCACCCGGCCGGCGCCGAGGTCGATCGCGTTGATCGCCTCGCCCGAAAGTTTCGGACCGTAGAGGGACAAAAGACTGCTCGACACCGAGAGGAGCAGCGCCAGCGCGAGCAGAAGCCGGTTTTTGCCGAGATACTGCCAGAGCCGGCGGATGAGATACATCCGGGAATGTTTTTCTTTGGAGAAGGACGGCGCCGCGGACGCGGAGCCGTAAACGCGGGGATCCGCGTTGATAGGGCCTTTTGCCATTACGCACCCACCTCCCCGTCACCCATCTGGGAGGCAGCGATGCGGCGGTACGCCGCCGAGGCCGCCATGAGCTCGTCGTGCGTACCGTACGCAACGGGCACGCCGTCGTCGAGCATGAGGATATGGTCGCAGTTCTTGACCGAGCTGATCCGCTGTGCGATCATCACGGTCGTTACGCCGCCGTGGTGCTGCCGGAGGGCGCGCCGCAGTTCGGCGTCCGTTTTATAGTCGAGCGCCGAGGAGGCGTCGTCAAGAAGCAAAATTTCCGGGTCGCCTGCCAGTGCCCGCGCGATCAGAAGCCGCTGCTTCTGCCCGCCGGAGAGGTTGTTGCCGCGCACCGCGACGCCGTAATCCATCTTCCCGTCGCGGGTCTCGATGAACTCCGTCGCCTGCGCGTCGTCCGCCGCCGCGAGAACGGCCGTCTCCGGCACGTCGCGGAAAAAGCGGATGTTGTCCCGGATCGTCCCTTCCATCACAAAGTCGTTCTGGAAGACGACTCCGAAACGCGAGCGCAGCTCGCGCCCGTCGATGCCGCGGACGTCTTTCCCGTCGATGAGGATCTCGCCGCTGTCGGGGTCGTAGAGGCGCATGAGCAGATTCAAAACGGTCGATTTGCCGCATCCGGTCGGGCCGAGGATGCCGAGCGATTCGCCGCGTTCAAGCTTGAACGAGAGGTGGTCGATGTTCGCGCCGATGCCGGTGTACGAGAACGTCACGTCGCGGAACTCGATGTGCGGCACGCTGCCCGCAGGCGCGTCCGGCACCGGCACAACGGTCATATCCTCGCCGATCTCGAGCACGTCGGCGACGCGCACGGCGCTCGCCTCACCCTTCGACCACATGACGAAGATGCGCGTGACGCCGAGCATCGCGTTCAGGATCATGACGAAATACTGCAGAAAGGCGATGATGACGCCGCTTTCGGTGAGCCCGCCGTTGACGCGGTACGCGCCGATGAGCACCATCACGGTCAGTCCGAGGTTGAGCACGAGCGAGGACAGCGGGTTCGTCGCCGCCGTGATGAAGCCGGCGCGCCGGTCGATCTCCATGAGTTCGTCGTTGACCTCGTTGAAGCGCTCCTTTTCATGTTCCGTCTTGCTGAGCGCCTTGATGACGCGGATGCCCGTGATGTTCTCCTGCAAAACGCGCACGACGCGGTCGAGCACGGTCTGCTCTTCTTTGTAGAGCGGGACGCTCTTCTTCGTCACGATATAGACGATCAGCGCGATGAGCGGGAGCATCGCGATGAGCACCATCGCGAGCGGGACGTCCATCGTCAGCATCATCACGATGCCGCCGAGGAGCAGGATCGGCGCGCGGATGCCGAGCCGCTGCATCCGGGCAAGAAGCTGGTTGACGTTATAGGTGTCGCTCGTCAGGCGCGACTCCGCCGACGGGAGCGTGAGCGTATCCATCTGCCGCGCGGAAAGGCGCTGGAGCCGGTCGAACAAATCGTGCCGGATCGCCAGCGTGATCTTGCCGGAGCTGACGGCGGACATGCGGTTGGCGATGACATTGCAGGCGAGGCAGCCGCCGGAGGCGAGCAGCATCAGCCCGCCGAAAACGAAGATCAGCGGCGTCTCGCCCCGGGGAACGACGTCGTCGAGGATGATCTCCATGAAATACGGGATCAGAAGTTCGAGCACGGCGCCCATGAGCTTGATGATCATCGTCCAGACGATGAAGCCCGTGTACGGTCTGATGTAGCGCCATATCCGTTTCATCCGCGCCGCCTCCTTTTTTGTATATTTATCGAAATATCTCTTTTATTATAGACGATTCCCGCCGTATTGTAAAGGACAAAGCCGGAAAAAATAACGAAAAAGCAAGCACCGCCTGCCGGGCACCGCACGGCGGGCGCACTTGACAAATCTGCCGTTTTCGGCTATGATAGAAACAGTACAAAACAAACACAAGAGGCATCCTATGACCGAGAAAAAAGGACTTTTTTATGAGATCCGCAAATGGTTGATCCTGAACTTCGCCGTTCTTTTGCAGGTGTTCGGCATCCACGTTTTCCTGACGCCGAACGGCTTTGCGACAGGCGGTGTTTCCGGTCTTGCGATCCTGCTCCGCTCCGCGCTGCCGCTCATGACGCAGGCGGAGTACATGGCGATCCTCAACATTCTGCTCCTGATCGTCGGCGTTGCCGTGCTCGGCAAAAGCTGCGGCGTCAAGACGATCATCTGCACCGTGCTCTTCTCCGTGGAGGCGAAGCTGCTCGAGATCGTTCTCCCGATCAGCGCCCCCGTCACCGACCAGCCGTTTCTCGAACTTGTCTACGGCATCCTTCTGACGAGCGTCGCGTCGGCGATCCTCTTCTTCTACAACACCTCGACGGGCGGCATGGACATCGTCGCGATGATCCTCTCCCGCAAGACGTCGCTCGACGTCGGCAAGGCGTGCCTCGCCGTCAACGCCCTCATCGCGGGCGCGACGTTCTTCCTCTTCAACGTGAAAGTCGGTCTCTATTCCTGCCTCGGCCTATTCGCAAAGTCGTTCGTCGTGGACGCCGTCATCGAGCAGTTCGACGTGTGCAAGGCGTTCACGATCATCACGACAAAGCCGGCCGAGATCGAGCAGTACGTCATGACGACGCTGCACCACGGCGTCACTTCCTACGACGCCAAGGGCGAGTACACCGGCGAGCAGAAAACCGTGCTCCTCACCGTCTGCCGCCGCATCGACGCCGTCCGCCTCCAGAAGCACGTGAAACGCACCGATCCCGGCGCGTTCATCATCATCACGACGACCAGCGAGATCATCGGCCGCGGCTTCCGAACGGTGTAGGGGGGACGCGACGCGGGGGCTTCTTGCAAGAAGCCCCCGCACCCCCAAGAACTTTTGGACTATTTACAGCTGCACCCATATAGTCTGCACAAATCGTCCGGTCTTGCACCCATAAAAAAACTGCACCCCAGCGAGGATGCAGTCTCGATATTGGTGAGGTCGAAAACCTTTTCAAGGTTTTCGGGGTGTGGGGGACTTTGCAAAGTCCCCCACGTTATTCAAACCTATATTTCTGCATAGCGCCGCGGCCTGCGGGCACGGGCGAGAGGAACTCGCTCATCGGCCGGGTAAAGAGCCCGCCGGCGCCGTACAGCGCGCGATAGACCATCACGCGGCGCTCGGTCGCCGTGTCGATCGCCGCGCCGACGATCTCGTAGCGGTACTGCTCCGGCTCTGCGCGAAGCTCGTCGGCCGAGCAAAAATCCCGTTTGAAATGCGAGACGACCGTTCCCGCGGGAAGCGACGCTTCCCGGTTTGCCGCCGTGCTGACGCGCGGCAGGAAGGCGGCGTCCGCCGCCGAGAACGGGTAATCCACGAGCTCGTCCGGCAGAACGCATGCCAAAGCTGCGTGCTCGCGCAGTTCGACCTTGCCGAAGAGGATCCGGCACCGGAGGAACGTTACCCGCACGGTGCGGCCGGGGTACGCGTGCAAAACGGAGCCGAGCTCATCCTCGACCGCGACCGTGATCCCGAGTTCCTCGCGGCACTCCCGGACAAGGCATGATGCGGCGTCCTCGCCGGCCTCGCGCTTGCCGCCGGGGAACTCCCAGCACAGGCCGTTCGACTTGCCCGCCGCGCGGCGGCAGATCAGGATGCGCCCGCCGTCGTCATAGATCACGCCGGCGCTGACCTCCGTTACGTTTTCCATACCGAACCCCCGAAACTTTTTTCTTCATCCTATCACACGCGCGGCGCGAAGTCAAGCCGCCGGAAAGGAGCACTCATGGCAGAAGAGATTTTCCCGAATCCGAACGCCGTTTATCCGGCGCCGGGCGTCGATACGCTGACCCAGCCGAAGGCGACCGTCAAGAGCCCGTGCATCTCCGTCGGCGACTTCACCTATTTTGCCGACCGCGATTTTGAAAAGCACGTCACGCATCTCTACCCGTGGAACGGTGACCGGCTCGTGATCGGAAAATTCTGCCAGATCGCCGCAGGCGTCGAGTTCGTCATGAACGGCGCGAACCACCAGATGAACGGTGCCACCACGTTCCCGTTCTACATTTTCGAGGGCTGGGAGGAGAGCGCCCCGCCGTCCTCCGTCATGCCGCTCCGCGGCGACACCGTCATCGGCAACGACGTCTGGATCGGGCAGAACGCCACGATCCTCCCCGGCGTCCGCATCGGGGACGGCGCGATCATCGGGCTCTCCGCCGTCGTCGGCTCCGACGTCCCGCCGTATACCGTCGTCGCGGGCAACCCGGCAAAGCCGATCCGCCGCCGCTTCGACGACGAGATGATCGACCTTCTCGAACGCTTCCGCTGGTGGGACAAGTCGCCGGAGGAGATCAATGCCCTCATCCCGATCCTCACCACACCCGACACCGAGAAAACGCGGGCCTTCCTCCGGGAGCAGCTCGCACAGCAATAAAGGAGCACTCATGGCCTACTGCAAACTCCGCCTCTTCGGTCTGCCCGAAGCGGCCGTCCCGCCGCGCCGCGGCTATCATTTCGAGCGCATGGTCCGCGTCGCCGAGGCAAAAGGCGATCCGACCCCCGGCGCGATCTGCCTCGAAGGCGGCGCGTTCCGCGGCGTCTACACGTCCGGCGTGCTCGACGTCCTCATGGAGAACGGCATCCTCATGGCAGATACATACGGCGTTTCCGCGGGCGCGCTCAACGGCGTCAACTACGCCGCGGGACGCATCGGCGAATCCGCCGTCACCAACCTCAACTACCGCCGCGACAGCCGGTACGTCGGCGTGCGCGCCATCGCGCACGAGCACGGCATCATCGGCTTCGAGTTTCTCTTCACCGGGATTGTCCCGCAGTACGAGATCCGGCCGGGCTCGAACGAGCCGACAGAGGGACGCCGCTTCTATGCCGTCGCCGCCGACTGCGACACGGGCGAAGCCGCCGCGCTCTCGCGGGACAACTGCTCCGACATGGACCTCGCCGTACAGGCGTCGGCGAGCATGCCGCTCGCCTCGCGCGTCGTCTCGCTCGACGGGCACCACTACCTCGACGGCGGCTGCGCAAACAACATCCCGTTCCGCTTCGCGCTCGATGCGGGACACGAGAAGATCGTCGTCGTGCTGACGCGCGACCGCACGTTCCACCGCCCGCCGAAGACAAAGTCGGCGAAAGCCGTTGACAAAGCCCAAAAAACGCTCTACCGCCGCTTTCCCCTGCTGCTGGACGCTCTTGAAAAATCAGACGACCGCTACGAAAAGGAGCGGGAGGAGGCCTTCCGCCTCGCGGACGAGGGCCGCATCTTCCTCATCGAGCCGTCGGAGCCGGTCGCCGTCTCCCGTCTCGAGCGCGACCTCGACCATCTCATGGCGCTCTACGAGATGGGCCGCCGCGACGCCGAACGGCGTCTGCCCGCCCTCCGGGCTTACCTCGCCTCCGGCGAGGCGGCGGCCCGATGACGCGGCTCACGGCCGGCGGTGAAGAGGTGCGCGTCATCCGTTCGGCGCGCCGTACCGTGGCGATCGAGATCACAAAAAGCGGCGGAGTGGTCGTCCGCGCGGGTCTTCACACGAGCGAGCGTTTCATCCGCGACTTCGTCCTCTCGCACGAGGACTGGATCCGGGACCACCGCGCCCGCGTGCTCGCGCGCGCCGAGGCGCATCCCGAGCCGACGCCGGAGGAAGAAAAGGCGCTCCGCCGGAAAGCGAAGGCCGTCCTGCCGGGCCGCGTGGCGCACTATGCGGCGCAGATGGGCGTTTCGCCCGCGGCGATCACGGTCACGGGCGCCAGAACGCGCTTCGGGAGCTGCTCCGCCAAAAACCGGCTCTCCTTTTCGTTCCGCGTGATGCAGTATTCCGACCGCGCGATCGACTACGTTGTCGTGCACGAGCTCGCGCACATCCTCCACCACGACCATTCGCCGGCGTTCTACGCCGCGGTCGCCGCCGTCCTGCCCGACTGGCACGAGCGGGCACAGGAACTGAAAAAATAAAAAAGCCGGATCCGAAGATCCGGCTGCCGTTTGCCGCCGTTTCAGGAGAAGAGCGCCGCGAACGCCTCGTCCTCGGCCTTCTGCCGCACTTCCTCCGTATCCTTCTCCTTATGGACGCGGTAAGAAGTGACGTCCCGGACGACCTCGCCGTCCATCTGGACGTCGCGCGGCTCGGAATAGCGCACCTCGATATCGTTTCCCTCGAGCATCGTGATGTACTTCGTCCGCCGGACGTGTGCACCCGAGAAGATCTGCGGGAAGATCAGCATCGTCAAAAGCCGGTTCTTGCAGGAGAACGTGCCGAACGTGACCTTGTCGGACATTCTGTCCTGCTCCGGCGCCATTTTCATGCCGCCGCCGAAGAAGCGGCCGTTCATCGTCGGCGCGAGCCAGACGTTGTCGAAATGCCGCGTGTCACCGTCCACGGTGACGTCGGCGGAAACGGGTTTATATACGAACAGAAGCCACGCGGCGAGCGCCGTGTAGTTCAGCCGCTTGTGCCCCTTCGCCTTGAGGTCGTCCATGAGGGAGCAGACGCGCCCGTCGATACCGAACGAGCAGTTGTTGAGGAAGCGGTACGTCTTCCCGTCGATCTCCGCCGTGGGAAGATTCACGAGCGTATCGTTGATCCGGTAGAGCGTGCCGTCCTTCACCCTGTTGTCGAGCATGTCGCGCATGTAGTCGTTGCCGGTGCCCGCCTTGCAGGTGTAAACCGGATTTTTGATCCGCTCCGGATCGATCGCGTTGATGAGGTAATTCAGCGTGCCGTCACCGCCGAGCAGAACGACGCTGTCCTCGGAAGCGAGCCCGTCAAAAAAGGCGGGGTAATCCTTGATGTCGGTCGCTTTCCGGCACGTGACCGTCTCGCCGACGAACTGTGCCTCGGCGCGCCGGATCGCCCGGCGCATCCGTCCGCTGACGCTGAGTGTGTTGCTGATGAAGTAGACCACCGCTATGTCCCTCCGTCCGTATTCCCCCGTCGGGGATTCCATACAGTTATTCTATCACAAATCACCGCGGTGTGCAACCCATTTTTTACCGCAGCCGCGGCCATTCCATCCAAAGGGAGGATCAAACCCATGAGAGCTTACGAAAGACTGCTCGCCTACGTCAGATTCGGCACGGCGAGCGATGAGGAAAGCGGCACGGTGCCGTCCACGAAAAGCCAGTTCGCGCTGGCGGAGGCGCTCGTCAACGAACTGAAAGGTCTCGGCCTCGCCGACGCCGCCGTGGACGACAAATGCTACGTCTACGCAACGCTGTCGGCGACGGCAGGCAAGGAGGAGGTCCCGGCGCTCGGCTTCATCGCGCACCTCGACACCTCGCCGGACTTCGAGGGGAACGGCGTTTCCCCGCGCATTATTCCGGACTACGACGGCGGCGACGTTCCGCTCGGCACGAGCGGACGCGTTCTGCGCGTGTCCGATTTTCCGCATCTGAAAGCGATGCGCGGGCGGACGCTGATCGTAACAAATGGCGAGACGCTCCTCGGCGCGGACGACAAGGCGGGCATCGCGGAGATCATGACGATGCTCGAGATCATGCAGAAGGAAAAACGCCCGCACGGGAAGATCTGCGTCGCGTTCACGCCGGACGAGGAGATCGGCGCCGGCGC